>JAJXWE010000034.1:0-8779 GCA_021781775.1 Pseudomonadota bacterium
GGTGCTGCGCTCCTATCCGGGGAGCTTTTCCGACTACGAGCAGCGAAAGGACGAGGAAATCGCGGCCGAGGATGCCGCGCGGCGCCGTTTCGAGAAATTCTGGGCGCAGGAGGAAGTCTGGATCCGTAAGGGAGTCGAGGCGCGACGTACCCGCAACGAGGGGCGTGTGCGCCGGCTCCAGCGGCTGCGACAGGAACGAGCGACGCGGCGCGATCGAATCGGGAATCTCCGCCTCACGCTGAACTCGGGAGAACGCTCGGGCGACCTGGTGGCCGAGCTCGATGGCGTGAGCAAACGCTTCGGCGGCCGTCCGATCGTCGATAAGTTGTCGCTGCGGATCATGCGCGGGGACCGTATCGGGCTCATCGGAGCCAACGGCGCCGGCAAGTCGACCCTCATCCGGCTGATCCTCGGAGAACTCGCCCCGGATGCCGGCACCGTGCGGCTCGGAGCCCGTCTCGCGATCGCCTACTTCGATCAGCTACGCGCCCAGCTCGATCCGGACGCCACGCTCGCCGAGGCCATCAGTCCGGGCTCGGACTGGGTGGAGATCGGCGGCGAGCGCAGGCATATCATGAGCTATCTCGGGGATTTCCTGTTCCCCGCGCAGCGCGCAAAGGCACCGATCCGGATGCTCTCCGGCGGAGAGCGCAACCGCCTCTTGCTTGCGCGGCTCTTCGCCAAGTCCGCCAACCTCATCGTGCTGGATGAGCCGACCAATGATCTCGACATCGAGTCGCTGGAACTGCTGGAAGAGCGGTTGCAGGATTACACAGGGACACTGCTGCTCGTGAGCCACGACCGACGCTTTCTCGACAACGTCGTGACCCAGACGCTGGCCGCGGAGGGCAATGGGCTGTGGCGCGAGTATGTCGGCGGCTACAGCGATTACCTCGAGCAGCGAGCGATACCGGCGTCCGGTCGGACCGAGGCGGCTCGCCCACCGGCAGCAGTGAAGTCGATGCCCGAGCGCTCATCCGGCACAGCTTCCTCCAAAGTGCGGCTGAGCTACAACGAGCAGCGTGAGCTCGCGGGCCTTCCGGAGGAGATCGAGGCACTAGAGCGCGAGCAGACGGAACTCGTCGCGCGCATGAGTGCGGCTGATTATCACCGCCAGCGAAGCGAGGTGCTGCGCGGCGACCGACAGCGGCTGGAATCGCTCGAGGCGCTGCTGCTGCAGAGATTCGCACGTTGGGAATTGCTCGAGGAGAAGCGCTCTCGCTCGGCTTAGGGCGACTGCGGAAGGCTGGGCGGTCAGCGCGCGCTCGTGGGGAGCGCGTCAACTGAGCACCCATTTTGGATGAAGTCCCCGTGCGACGGCATGACCTCGACACAATCCTTGATGGTGCCGGGCATGGACCCGCTGATTGACGTTGCGCTCACCCGCGGGGAAGTAGCCGACATCTCCCAGGCGCAGAATCGGTTGCGCGGCCGGGAACTCGACCAGGTAGTGGCCGACAAAGGGTACGATTCGGACGAATTGGTGGAATTCATGCGCGGTCCGGGTGCCAAGGCCGTCATTCGACCGCACCGCATCGCCGCCCGTCATCACCAGCTCGCTGAACGCTGCGCATCGATCGTGACTCTGGGCGCATCGTTTGGCTGGCTCAGCACCGAACGACGAATGTCAACAGGCCCTAGTGTCTGGGCGCAAGCATGATTATGGCCATCCCGGTCAGTGCGACAAGGCTGCCGATGACATCCCATAGACTGGGTCGTATCCCCTCGACGCCCCATAGCCATCCGATAGCGACGGCGATGTACACGCCGCCATACGCGGCGTAGGTACGCCCGGCCGCCGTAGGGTGAAGGGTCAACAGCCAGGCGAATGCGGCGAGCGAGACTGCCGCGGGCAATAGCAGCCAGAGCGGTTTGCCCTGCTTGATCACGAGCCAGGGCAAGTAACAGCCGACGATCTCGGCGACGGCTGTTACGGCAAACAGCAGGACGATAGGCAGCAGGGCCAGAGCCGAGCCAAAGACGGTGGTTCCATCACTTTCTGCCGGGGACACTATCCAGTCTCCTCCACCGCGTGCGTCTTGTCCATCGAGTCGCGCTTGCCCTCGACATCATGGAAGACGTCCGTATAACCCCGCGACTCCAGTCGCTCGACTGCTGGCCGCGGTCGGCGCGCAAGGTCAGGGTTCCGGGGACGATGTTCTGTTTGCCGATGGTATCGGCGATCAGCTGCTCGGCCAGCTCAGCGGTCGCGCGATACGCGATCATCCAACCGACCACGTACCGGCTGAAGATGTCGAGGATGACGTACAGGTGATAGTAGGACCATTTCACCGGGCCGCGGATCTTGGTGATATCCCAGCTCCACACTTCGTTGGGACCGATCGCGAGGAGTTCGGGCTTGGCATAGACGGGGTGGACCCGTTGACGCCGGCGTTTACCGCTCTGATTCGCAATCGCCAGCAGCCGGTACATGGTGCGGATGGAGCCGTAATAATGGCCTTCGTCAAGCAACGTGGCCAACACGGCCGCCGGCGCCATGTCCACGAAGCGCTCGTTGCCCAGCAGGGCGAGTAGGAACTCCTGCTCAGCGATCGAGAACGCCAATGGCGGCCGGGGGCGAACACGCCGTACGAGCCGCGACACGGTCCCTCGATGCCGGCGTCGGTCCCGGTACACCGATCCACGGCTCAGCGTGAACACTCGGCAAACCCGGCTCAACCCGATGCGCGGCATGAGCTCGGCGACGGCACTCATCGCTCCTCCGGGGTCCGATCGTCCGAAGTCGGTAACCCCAGTACCGCGCATAGTTGTTTTTGGGCGTCGATGATCAGCTCGGCGTGCTCGAGTTTGCGGCGCAGACGGGCCATATCGCGGTTGAGTTGCTCGATCTGCCGGGCCGCCGGATCGGTCCACGCCGTTTGGGCGCCAGGGCCGCCCGATCCGCGGCGCCGCGCTGCTTGCGCCAGCTAGAGAGCATGGAGAATATAGATTCGCTTGCTGCGCAAGAAGGCTCCGAGCGTGCCGGCTACCTTGTGGCGATCTGCCTCGGCCAGCAGCGCCCGCTTCTCGCTCCCGGAGAACTGTCGGCGCCGCGCCGTGGCCACCACCTCCGGGTCCGGTGGCGCCGTGTCCCTGGGCATCCCTTCACTCGCCCTACGGGCTCCTCCCGGGATGCCCAAGGACGAAGAGGAAGAAGTGCTGTTCATCGAAGTGTTCAATACTGCTGCCATGACTAATACTACCTTTAGACGTTGCATTGTCGAAGGCAGGTGTTCCGGGTCACATTGGCATAGAGGGTCCCCGCGCTCGTCCTTGACGGCAAGCACGAGGTGTTACGCTGTCGAACCAAGAAATCCCGCCCCTCCATCTCCTCCGAATCTCCTGCCGCATTCGATAGTGGTTTACCTCAACGCCTCCAACTGATATCCATGAGTCAATTTGAGCAGGGAGACGCCGCGATGAATATCACGATGATTGCGCGACGGAGCCTGCTGATCGGCCTGATCGGCAGCGCGTCGCTCGTCACCGTCCGTGCAACCAGCACAACCGATGTCTACGCGCCGCTGCGACTGTACGAGGGCGCCTGGCAAGTCACGCAGACCACGCCCGCCCCCAAGAAGCCTAGGAAGCCCGATCGGGTAATCAACGACTGCGCGCAAATCGGACGCTACTTCGCCTGCCAGCAGACCGTGAACGGCAAGCACGGCCCGCTGGTGGTGTTCATTCCAGACTCCCCGCCCGGCCACTATCACACTCAGATCGTGCTGCCCAACGGCGCCGCGCTCGGCCCGCCCGGCACTCTTACCATCGCCGGCGAGCACTGGACCTATCTCGGCACACCCGATGCCAAGGGCGTGCGCTACCGCACTATCAACGTCTTCAACGGCCGCGACCGCATCCATTTCATAAGTGCGCGTTCCGTTGACGGCAAGAGCTGGACGGTGACGATGGCAGGGAATGAGAGGCGTGAGCGATGACGACCATGATGCGAGAACATCGGCATGCTGCGGTCCGGCGTGGAAAGACCCCGGGAAGCCGCCTTGTAATATTGGCCGCCCTTTGAGATCGCAGCAGGGCTGCTCGAATCGATTCGATTCGCAACCGTTCCAATGAACGAAATCCGTAAGACTTTGAGGCGCGCAGTAGGCAGTACGGGACTGAAATCCTGCGAGCGAAGTGGTTCCAACCCGATCCACCGTGCCGGCGATCGGAAAACTTGTCTCATGCACGGCGATGCGCCTAGAGTGGCTACCATGGAATGGCGGCAGTACATCCAGATCACCCCAGGCGTGCGCAGCGGCAAACCCTGCATTGTCGGCACCCGCATTACCCCTGCGGACGTCCTCGATTACCTTGCTGGTGGCATGAGCGAGGAGGAAATCCTCAGGGATTTTCTGAGCCTGAAGCCTGAGCACATCCGAGCGGTCCTTGCCTACGCGGCGGAACGCGAGCGCCGCTACGCAAACCACACCGCTGCGTGAGGCTACTGTTCGACGAGAACTTGAGTCCCCGCCTGGTTCGGGCAATCGCGGACCTTGGGCCAGAGAGCACGCACCTAGAATTCAGCGAGCTGCGAGGCGCAACCGACCACGCAATCTGGTAGTACGCTCGCGCGCACAGCCTTGCGATCGTCACGAAGGACGACGATTTTCGATCCCTCGCTTTTGTCCGCGGATCTCCGCCTAAGATCACCTGGCTTCAGGTCGGCAACGCCTCAACGACGAGCATCGCGACTACGCTACGCAACAGCGCTTTCGAGATAGGCGCTTTTGACGCGGATCGAGACGCGGCCCTCCTTGTCCTACGGCGCTGACGACTTGGTGTTTGACCGCCAACTTCACGGTTACGGGCCGTCGGTCGCCTCCGCGAGCCACTTCACCGAACATCGCTGGAAACGGTCTACGGGACGAATATTCCTGGCGGCGCTCAAGCGAGGGTGCTCCGCTCGATCCGCCTGAATCTCTTTCCGCTCGGTGACCACATCCAATTCATATCGGCCCATGGCCCGACGTCGACGTTCGGCGCGGAGCGCCGCGACGACGTGTTCCTCACCGACCGGCGGCTTCGCCGCTAACGTGGGTTGCCCGCGAGTCAGGCTAGAATATTTGCCATGACGAAGCCGGGTCGCAACGATCCCTGCCCGTGCGGCAGCGGCAAGAAGTACAAGCACTGCTGCCTCGCGGCGGAATCCGCATCGATGGAGTCTCCCGCCGCGCTCACGTGGCGGCGGGTACGCCGCGCGCTCGATCAATTCGGGATGGCCGCGCGACTCCTGCGATTCAGCGAGGAAATTTACGGCCCGACCGCCATCGAGGAGGCCTGGGCCGAGTTCACTGTTTGGCAGGACGAGGAGCCCGCGTTCGATCCCTCGACACCGCTCCTGCCGTTGTTCATGCCATGGTTCTTACATAGCTGGGCGCCGGATCCGTATGACACGAACGTCGCGGACGCAAAGCTACACGATCGAGTGCCGACCGCGGTATATCTCGAACGCCACGGCAGTCGGCTCGACCCGCTCGTGCACCGTTACCTCGATGCCTGCACGCGGACGCCGTTCGGCTTTCATGAAATCATTCACTGTGATCCGGGGCGAGGATTCCGTGCACGCAACCTCATCACGAGCGAGGAAGTCGAGGTGATGGAGCAATCGGCATCGCGAACCGTAACGGCCCACGAGATCCTATTCGGCCAGTTGATCGCCATCGACGGCATCGTGATGCTTGAGTGCAGCTCGCCGTTCGGTCTGACCCCTGGCGACAAGATCGCGATCCTCGATCTTCGCGATCGCATCTGCGCGAATGGAAAGTACACGCCCGCGGAAGCGCTGCGGGACTTCGATTCCGAGATCCGCGAGCTGTATCTCTCGCTCGCGAATCGGATTCTCGACCCGCGGCTGCCGGACCTGCGAAACACGGACGGCGATCCGCTGGTGCCGCAGAGGTTGATCTTCGATATCGACTCCCCGCAGCGCGCGTTCGATGCGCTGAAGCACCTCGCGGGCGAGGTGTCCGAGGAAGAGCTACTGCGAGACGTTCGCCGAGGGAGCGCCGGTGAATGGGTCGAATCGCGGTTCTCTTGGAGCAAGCGCGGCAATACCATGCACGGTGACTGGCAGAACACCGTGCTGGGCGAGATCCGCATCTCGCCGCAACGGTTGACGTGCGAGGTGAATTCGGCGAGTCGCGCCGAGACGATTCGGGCGATCGTCACGGAGGCGCTGGGCGATCACGCCCGGTATCGCGCGAGCGAGATCCAATCGATTGAGCGCCAGTGGGACGAGCGCAGGGCCAGCGCCGCCGAGGACACCACCCGCATCGACGACGAGCAGGCGGCGCTGATGGCGCACCCCGAGGTTCGAGCCAAGATCCACGAGATGATGGCCGCGCATTACGAACGGTGGGTCGACGAGAAGATCCCGGCGCTCGGCGGTCGGACTCCGCTCGAAGCGATGCGGACATCGGGCGGACGCGAGCGCGTCGAGGCCTTGCTGGTTGACATGGAGCGCCGGTCGGCGGGAATGTCCGGCGCGCCGGACGCGGAGATCTTTCGCCGGCTGCGAGAGCGCGTCGGTTTGCCGCCGGCGAGCGACTGACGTTCGGCGTGAGGCGCAGACATGAAGCCATCGAAGCCGGGCGGAAACGTGTGGGGAGCGGATTCGGCAAGCTGAACTCACCAAACTGATCGACGCCGCGGAGAAGGTTTGCTCAACAGAGTCCCGCAAAACTCACGCAAGCACCTGGCTTCGGCGCCGAACGGGCTGTGGGAGGACGATCTAACTTCTTGATCTAGTGAGAATTAGCCTAAGTTGCGCAGTTAGACCCTGGGTTTGCCCATTTTTGAGCGCGCGCGGCGAGTGCATTCAGGCACTTGCACGCGGCGGCTGCGGGTTTTGGGCGTGTAGTGCCGACCTTGCCCCTTTTCTTTGGGCGCGGCATCGGTTGTGATGGCACTCGATGTTTCTGCGAGCGAGCACGCGCAATAAGGACGGCAAGACGCATCGCTACTGGCGATTGGTCGAGAACGTGCGCGTGGGCCGGCGCGTCATTCAGCGCACCGTTGCGCAACTCGGCGAACTCGATGCCGAAGGGCGTCTTCGCGCCCGCGCGCTTGCCCGCCATCTGATCGGTTCGCCCGAGCAGGGCCGGCTCTTCGATGACGGCCACTCGGATGTAGCGGTGCCGGTACGGCTGAAGGGGATCCGCATCGAACGGTCCCGTCAGTTCGGCGATGTGTACCTGGCGCTTGCGCTTTTTCGCGGGACCGGGCTTGAGGAGCTGTGCGAGAGCCTGGTGCCGCAAGGCAAAGAGCAGGTCGGCTGGTCGAAGATGATCGCGGTGCTGGTGGCGGCACGCCTGTGCGAACCTTCGAGCGAGCTGCACATCGCGGAGGACTGGTATCGGCGCACGGCGCTCTCTGACCTGTTGCAGCTGCCGGCCGAGCAGGTGAACAAGGACCGGCTCTACCGCGCGCTCGATGAGCTCTTGCCCCACAAGCAAGCGATCGAGGCGCATCTGTCGCGGCGCTGCGGGGAGCTGTTCTCGCTCGATAACGAGGTGCTGCTGTATGACGTCACGAGCACCTATTTTGAAGGCGAAGCGAAGGGTAATGCGCTTGCGGCTCGCGGCTACTCGCGCGATCACCGACCCGATTGCAAACAGGTGTGCATCGCGCTGGTGGTGAGCTTCGATGGCTTCCCGTTGGGCTATGAGGTGTTCCCGGGGAACATGAACGACTCACGCACGGTCAAGACCATCGTCACCACGATGGAGGAGCGCCACGGGGTGATTGGCCGAGTCTGGATTGCAGACCGCGGTATGAGCAGCCGCGCGAACCTCGAGTGGCTGAGAAGCTCCGGGCGACGCTACATCATCGGGGCGGCGAAGTCGGAGCTGAAGAAGCACGCGCAGCTGCTCGGCGAGAGCCGTGGCTGGCGTACCTTACGCGAAGGCGTCGAGGTCAGGCTCACTCGCTGCGCCGAGACCGGCGACACGGTGGTGCTTGCCCGCTCGGCCGAGCGGCGCGAGAAGGAACGTGCGATGCACGAGAAGTTCTCCCGCCGCATCGAGATAGGGCTTGCGCGTCTGGCCGAGCGCATCGAGCGCGCCCGTCGTCCTCTGGACCCGGCCATGATCCAGCGGCAGATCGGTCGTCTGCTGCAGAAGAACCAGCGCGCCGCGGCGCGCTACGAAGTCTCGTTGGTCGATGCGAAGAGCGCGGCGGGCTTTCATTTGAACGTGCAGGTGAGCGAGGCCTTCGATGAGTGGGCGAAGATCTCCGAAGGCACCTATGCGCTGAAGACCAACGTCACGGATTGGAACGACGAGAAGCTCTGGCGAGCCTATATCCAGCTCGCGCAAGCGGAAGCGGCCTTCCGCGTGCAAAAGAGCGAGCTGTCGATCCGTCCGATCTGGCACCAGAGAGCCGATCGGGTCGAGGCGCATATCCTGGTGTGCTTCTTAGCCTTCGTGCTCTGGAAGACCCTGGAGCTGTGGCAGCGGCGTGCAGAGCTTGGCAACTCCCCGCGAACCGTGCTCGAGGAAATCAGACGCATCCAATGCCACGATGTGTGCCTGCCGACCGCCACCCACGGCGAGATCCGCCTGCGCTGCGTGACCCAGCCCGACGATCTCCAGTCGCTTCTGTTCGAGCGGCTCGGCATCACGTTGCCAAAGCGCCTGCGCATCGACGCCGAACTCCCCGTCGCACTCTCCGCCTGATCGATCCTCGCACCAAAATGTAGTGCCGACTTTTTCGGCAACTCATTGATTTGCCTTGCTGAGACCGTCGATTCTGCGCAACTTAGGCTAGCCCGCGCTCC
>JAJXWE010000034.1:8789-9139 GCA_021781775.1 Pseudomonadota bacterium
AGAATTAGGTGGCGCGCCCGGACGGATTCGAACCGCCGACCACCGGGTTCGTAGCTCGATGCAGATATTTCGCGAAATTTTTATCGGTTGATTATCATCGACTTACATCACCACCGCCGCCGGGATATCGCTGCATTTGCCACCACGGCGCTTAACGAAGCAGCAATGAGGCACGCAAAACACCCGCACGGATTCGGCAGCCGATATGCTCGATCTCACGTCGAATCTGGGCGGCTCGCGTCCCCGGTCACGCAGCTGCATCTTCCAGTCGCGCGATGCGCGGACGGCGCTTCCGGCCCGCCTGCCACAAGTCAAAACTCGCCTGCATATTCAGCCACGATTCGGCTGAG
>JAJXWE010000035.1 GCA_021781775.1 Pseudomonadota bacterium
GATTTCCCCGCCGGCCGCCGCCGCGGCGAGTCCTGCCAGCGTGTAGGAGAAGGCCATCCCGAGCACATACACGCTCGAAAGCAACAGCGAGCGCCCGGTGCCGAGGGAGCGCCCGCCGGCGATCAGCCCCGAGAGAATCGGAATCATCGGCAGGCAGCACGGCGTGAAGGCCAGCGCCAGGCCGGCGAGGTAGAACGCCCCGAGCATCACGAGCAGGTTCCCGGAGCGCACCAGCCCGGCAAAGCGGCCCTGGCTCGCCGGTGCGCCGGGCGCCCGTGCGGTCGGGCCGGTCGTGGCCGTGGGCCGGCCGGTGCTGGTGGGCGCTGCGCCCGCCCTGCTGCCGGGCAGCGCGACGGTGAGCGTGTGCGTGATCGGCGGGTAGCACAGCCCCGCATCGGCACAGCCCTGGTAGGTCACCGACAGAGAGGCGTCCTGCGGTGCAGCGCGTGTCCCACGGGTCACCGGCAGATCCGCGGTGATCGCATTGCGATAGATCTGCTCCCGTCCGAAGTACGGGTCCACCTTGAGGATGCCGGGCGGCAGTGCGAGCAGGCCGATCAGCGTGCCCGAGAGTCCCTTGACGTGGATGCGCGAGCGGTACAGGTAGAAGCCGGGGCGGATGGTCCAGGACAGGTGAATCCGCCGCGCGCCGGGTTTGGCCGTGAGATGAAAAACCTCGTCCGGCGGGGGGAATTTCGGGCTGGTGCTCTGGCTGGCCTGCAGGGCCGCGAGCACTCCTGCCGAGAGCGCGGGCGGGCTCGCCGCGGGCGCCCGGCTCCCGAGGGCGGCCAGCAGGGCCAGCCCCAGGATCAGCGCGCTGAGGCGCGCCCTCACGGCGCCACCGCGGCGCTGAGCCAGGCGAGATAGGCGGCCGATCCGGCCGCCAGGGGTAGGGCAATGATTTCCGGCACCTTGTAAGGATGCAGCGATTTGAGGCGCATTTCGAGTTCCGCGAAGCGGTCCTGCCGGGTTTTGATGTACAGCAGCACCTCGGGTTCATCCTCGAGGCGCTCCTGCCAGCGGTAGGTGGAGCGCACCGGCTGGCGGCTCACGCAGGCGGCAAGCCGTCCCTCGACCAGTTCCCCGGCGATCCGCGCCGCGACGGCCTCATCCGGGCAGGTGGTCAGGACCAGGAGGAATTCAGCGATGGCTTGGGTCATTGCACTGCAGACTCATTCTAAAAGGACGGCGGATACCACCCGTCACCGGGTCCGGTGGGGGGTCGCCAAAAAAATTGCCCCTTCCGGGGGTTGAAAATCGGCGTCGCGCACCTATCATTAGCAGCCACGTGGGTAGAGTGCTAATAACTCTCCTGCGGCATTAACTTACACCCATCGGTCTTTTAAGGAGCGTTCACCATGAAGATTCGTCCTCTTCATGATCGCGTCATCGTCAAGCGCCTGGAAGAGGAGCGTACCTCCCCAGGTGGCATCGTGATCCCCGATACCGCGGCTGAGAAGCCCATTCAGGGAAAAGTCGTCGCGGTCGGAAACGGCAAGATTCTTGAAAATGGCCAGGTTCGCGGCCTCGACGTGAAGGTCGGCGACAAGGTCCTTTTCGGCAAGTACAGCGGGACGGAAGTGAAGGTCGAAGGAGAGGAACTCCTCGTGATGAAAGAAGAAGACCTCATGGCCGTAATCGAGAGCAAGTAAGCGAGGAGCACTCAAAATGGCAGCCAAAGAAGTCCGATTCAGCGATGACGCCCGCCAGCGCATGTTCAAGGGCGTCAACATTCTCGCGAACGCCGTCAAGGCGACGCTCGGCCCGAAGGGTCGCAATGCCGTGCTCGAGAAGAGCTTCGGCGCCCCCACCGTCACCAAGGACGGTGTGTCCGTCGCCAAGGAAATCGAACTGAAAGACAAGTTCGAGAACATGGGCGCGCAGATGGTCAAGGAAGTGGCCTCCAATACCTCCGATGAGGCCGGTGATGGCACCACCACCGCCACGGTGCTCGCCCAGGCGATCGTGCGCGAGGGCCTGAAGGCCGTCTCCTCGGGCCGCAACCCGATGGACGTCAAGCGCGGCATCGACAAGGGTGTCCAGGCGGCGGTCGAGGAGCTGAAGAAGCTCGCCAAGCCCTGCAAGGATTCCAAGGCGATCGCGCAGGTCGGCACGATTTCCGCCAACTCTGACGAGTCGATCGGCAAGACGATTGCCGACGCGATGGAGAAGGTCGGCAAGGAAGGCGTGATCACGGTCGAGGAAGGCTCGGGACTCGACAACGAGCTCGAGGTGGTCGAGGGCATGCAGTTCGACCGCGGTTACCTCTCGCCGTATTTCATCAACAATCAGCAGAACCAGACGGCCGAGCTCGAAAAGCCGTACATCCTGTTGGTTGACAAGAAGATTTCCAACATCCGCGAGCTGCTGCCGCTGCTCGAGGGCGTCGCCAAGGGCGGCCGGCCGCTGCTGGTCGTGGCCGAGGACGTCGAGGGCGAGGCGCTGGCCACGCTCGTGGTCAACAACATCCGTGGCATCCTGAAGGTGGCCTCGGTGAAGGCCCCGGGCTTCGGCGATCGCCGCAAGGCCATGCTGCAGGACATCGCCATCCTCACCGGCGGTACCGTGATCTCCGACGAGGTTGGTCTGTCGCTCGAGAAGGCGACCCTGAACGATCTCGGCGAGGCCAAGAAGATCGTCGTGGAGAAGGAAAACACCACGATCATCGACGGCGCCGGCAAGCAGGCCGACATCAAGGCCCGCGTCGAGTCGATCCGTCAGCAGATCGAGGAAGCGACCTCGGACTATGACAAGGAGAAGCTCCAGGAGCGTGTTGCCAAGCTGTCCGGCGGCGTCGCCGTCATCAAGGTCGGCGCGGCCACCGAGATGGAGATGAAGGAGAAGAAGGCGCGCGTCGAGGATGCGCTGCACGCGACTCGTGCGGCCGTCGAGGAAGGCGTGGTCCCGGGCGGCGGTGTGGCGCTGGTCCGCGTGCAGAAGGCCGTCGAGAAGGTCGAGACGAAGAACGAGGATCAGCACGTGGGCGTGCGGATCCTGGCTCGCGCCATCGAGGAGCCGCTGCGCCAGATCGTCGACAACGCCGGCGAGGATGCCGCTGTCGTGTTGAATCGCGTGAAGGAAGGCAAGGGTGCCTTCGGTTACAACGCGGCCACGGGCGACTATGGCGACATGATCGACCTGGGCATCCTGGATCCGGCCAAGGTGACGCGCCTGGCGCTGCAGAACTCCGCCTCTGTGGCGGGCCTGTTGCTGACCACGGAGGTCATGGTGGCCGAGGCTCCGAAGGAAGAGGAGCACAGCCACGCCATGCCGCCGGGCGGCATGGGCGGAATGGATATGTAAGGACCCCTCTAAAGAGGTATCGATTCCAGTGGATGGAATCGATACCATCTCAACATCGGTTAGGGATTGTGCCCGACCCCAAAGCGGGGACAATCCTGAAAGACGCGGATCAAGACCCCCCTATTCCGCGCAATCCTCGAAGCCCCGCTACATGCGGGGCTTTTTTTGTCTCGCGCGCGAGACAACTCGCGCCGCCGCCGCCGCGCGCGTCGCTGCCCTGCTGTTGCCGTCAACCAACATCGTTGCGTCTGCCTTGCAATTCCGGGCGGCATCGGGCTGTATGAGTCCCCATGACCGACATGCTCGATGAGTGCCTGCAACGGCACCTGCAGGCCCTCGAAGCGACCGCGCCCGGATTGCGGGCGACGCTTGCGCCCGAGTACGCCGCGGCGCTGCCGCGGGTGTTTGCCGCGAGCGACTTCGTTGCCGAAGCCTGCGTCCGGGATCCGGGCCTGCTGCCGGAGCTGATCGAGCGCTTCGGGTTGCATCGGCCGCTCGAGCCGGCCGAAGCGGCGCGCCGAGCGCCGGCCGGGACGGACAGCGAGGCGGACATGCTCACGGCGTTGCGTCGCTGGCGACGGCGCGAGCTGGTGCGCATCGCCTGGCGGGCGCTTGCCGGCTGGGCCGGCATCGAGGAGACGCTGAGCGAGTCATCCGACTTCGCCGATGCGGCGATCACGGTGTGTCTCGATTACGCGCGCGCGCAGTTGGTGACGCGCTACGGCGAGCCGCGCGGGCCGGACGGCGAGCGCCAGCCGCTGGTCGTGGTGGCCATGGGCAAGCTCGGTGGCCGCGAGCTGAATTTCTCCTCCGACGTCGACCTGGTGCTGCTCTTTCCCGAGCATGGCGAGACGGACGGGCCCCGGCCCATCAGCAACGAGGAGTTCTTCACGCGGCTCGGACAGGGATTGATCCGGCTGCTGGAATCACCCACGGCCGAGGGCATGGTGCTCAGAGTGGATCTGCGCCTGCGGCCGTTCGGCGACAGTGGCCCGCTCGTGACCAGCTTCGCCGCCCTGGAGGACTACCTGCCGCTGCATGGCCGGGACTGGGAACGCTACGCCTACGTGAAGGCGCGCGCGGTGAGTGGCGCGGAGCGCTTCGCCGAGGTCCGGGCCAGTGCGTTGCGCCCCTTTGTGTACCGCCGTTATCTCGACTACGGCGTGTTCGAGAGTCTGCGCGAGATGAAGGCGCTCATTGAGCGCGAGGTGGTGCGTCGCGAGCTGGCGGGACACGTCAAGCTCGGCCCGGGAGGCATTCGCGAGATCGAATTCATCGTCCAGACCTTCCAGCTGGTGCGCGGCGGGCGCGACCCGCGGCTGCAGACTGCCTCGCTTCTGGGGGCGCTCGCGCTGCTCGGCGAAGGGCGCACCCTGCCGGCTGAGGCGGTCCGGGAACTGACCGAGGCGTACCGGTATCTGCGCCGCGTGGAGAACGCCCTGCAGATGCTCGGGGACCGCCAGGTGCACCAGCTGCCGGAGGACCCGCTCGCACGCGAGCGGATCGCCGTGGCGATCGGGGTGGCCGATTGGTCGGCGCTGACGTGCGAGCTCGATGGTCACCGCCAACACGTCGTCCGCCACTTCCACCGGCTGGTGTTCGGCGGTACGGACGGCGGTCGCGCGGGCGTGCGAATCGATCTGGGGCGTGGCTGGGACGACCCTGCCGAAACTGCCTCGCTCACCGAGTCGCTCGCCGAGGCCGGGTTCGTCTCGGCGGCAGAGGCAGTCCGCCAGCTGCTCGAGCTGCGCGGCTCGACGCTGGTGCGCCGGCTGGATGAGCCCGGCCGGCACCGTCTGCAGGTGCTGCTCGGGCCGTTGCTCGGACAGATCGCGGCGGCCGTTCCCAACGGCGAGGAACAGCTGACGGTGCTGCGGCGCATCCTCTCGATCCTCGAGGCCATGGGCAAGCGCTCGGCGTACTTCGCACTGCTCAGCGAAAGTCAGGCCGCGCGCGTACGGCTGGTGGAGATCTGCCGGCGGGGCGAGTTCCTGGCGCGGCAGATTGCCGAGCACCCGCTGCTGCTCGATGAGTTCATCGACGAGCGGGCCTTCGAGAGGCTACCGGAACGTGCCGAACTGGAACGTGAACTCGACACTGCGCTCGAGCGGGTCGACCGCGACGACCCCGAGCGCCAGGTCGAGGCGCTGTGCCATTTCCAGCGCGCCGCGGTGTTTCGCGTGGCGGTGGCGGACCTGTCCGAGCGGCTGCCGGTGATGCACGTCAGCGACCGCCTGACCGAGATTGCCGAGATCATCCTCGATCGGGCGCTCGCGCTCGGCTGGCAGCAGATCACCGCGCAGTTCGGCGTGCCGTGCTGCACGGAGGAGCACCGGCCGGTGCGCGTCTGCGCAGTCGGTTACGGCAAGCTCGGCGGCATGGAGCTCGGCTACGGCTCGGACCTCGACCTGGTGTTCCTGCACGACTCGCGCGGCGAGTGCCAGGAGACCGTCGGCGACCGGCCGATCGACAATCAGATCTTCTTCGTCCGTCTCGTGCAGCGCGTCGTGCATCTGCTCACCATGCACTCGGCGGCCGGCCGGCTATACGAGGTGGACGTGCGACTGCGTCCGAGCGGCAAGGGCGGGCTGCTGGTCACGCAAATCGATGCTTTCGCCGACTACCAGCGCCGCGAGGCGTGGACCTGGGAGCACCAGGCGTTGCTGCATGCCCGCGCGGTCGCCGGTTCGCGCGAGCTGTGCGCCGAGTTCGAGCGCATCCGCCTCGAGGTGCTGCGTTTCAGCGTACGCCGGGAGCAGCTGCATGAGGACGTCCGCGCGATGCGCGAGCGGATGCGGCGTGAGCGCTCCAAGGGCGAGCTCGGCTGGATGGATCTGAAGAACGATGCCGGCGGCATCGCGGACATCGAATTCCTGGCGCAGTACTGGGCGCTGAAATGGGCGCGCGAGTACCCCCCGGTGGCGTTGTACGCCGATACCATCCGCCAGCTCGAGTCCGTGGCCTCGGCGAACCTGGTGCCGCAATCGACGGTGGACACCCTGAGCGGCGCCTACCGCGCCTACCGGACCTGCCGCCATCATCTGGCGCTCGCCGGCGGCGCCGAGCGGGTGCCGGCCGCGACCTTCGCCGCCGAGCGCGCCGCGGTGAGCGCCATCTGGCAGGCCACCTTCGGCGATGTCCCGGACTGACGCGCGAGAAGCCGCGTCCGGCCGGTATAATGCCCGCTTCACCGATTTCCGAGCGCAAGGACCCGACATGGCCGCAGCCGCGCAGCCTCTGATCCAGCCGAATGCCCAGCATCAGTACGAAGTGGGCCTGCAGGACCTGCCCCTGTCCTGCCCCATGCCGCAGATGCAGCTGTGGAATTCCCATCCACGGGTGTATCTGCCGATCGAGCAGACCGGTTGGGCCAAGTGCCCATACTGCGGCGCGGAGTACACGCTGCGCCGCTGAGGCGCCTTACGGCCGGGCGGTGTCGAGCAGCGGGTCGAGGAGGGCGAGCAGCCGCCGAAGCGCGCCGCGGTTCTCGGCCACCGCCTCGCGTCCGGCTGAGCCGGCACGTGCCCGCTCGAGCGGATCGCGCAGCCAGGCGATCATGCAGTCCGCCAGCTCCCGGGCGGTGTGCACGCGCTGCGCCGCGCCCCGGCCGAGGAGCAGCCGCGCGATTTCCTCGCCATTGGACTGGTGCGGTCCGGTGGCGATCGGCACACCGAGTGCGGCCGGCTCGAGCAGGTTGTGCCCGCCCACCGGTACCAGGCTGCCGCCCACGAAGGCGGCATCCGCCGCCGCGTAGAAATCCACCAGCTCCCCGAGCGTGTCGAGCAGTACGACGGCATGCTCTGCCAAGGGTGCCGACCCGTTAGCGCGCGAATGGCGCACGGTGCGCACGCCGTGGGCCTCGAGCAGCGCCGCGACGCTCTCGAAGCGTTGCGGATGGCGCGGCGCCAGCGCCAACACGGCGCCGGGGAGCGCCGCACGCACCCGCGCGTGGGCTTCGATCACGGGTACGTCCTCGCCCTCGTGGGTGCTGCCGGCGACCCACAGCGGCCCGTGCGCCGCATACCGCGCGCGCAGTTCGTGGCCCCGCTCGGCGATGTCCGGCGGCAGGGTGCAGTCGAATTTAAGATTGCCGATGACGTGCGTGCGGGCGGGCGCGGCGCCGATGCTGTGGAACCGCTCGGCATCCTGCGGGCTCTGCGCAGCGATCAGTGCGCCGTCGAGCGCCGGGCGGAACAGCGCGCCGAAGCGCCGGTAGCGCCGCGCCGAACGACTCGAGAGCCGCGCACTGGCGATGACCAGCGGTATGGCGCGTTCGCGGCAGCGCTGCAGCAGCGTCGGCCACAATTCCGTTTCAAGGATGATGGCCAGCCGAGGCCGCGTGCGATCGAGGAAGCGGCGTACCGGGCCCGGCGCGTCGTAGGGCAGATAGCGTACCGCGATCTCGGGAGCGAGCGCGGCGGCGCGCGCCGCGCCGGTCGGCGTGAACGTGGTCAGCAGGATCGGCAGCTCCGGCCGCTGCGCGCGCAACGCTTTCACCAGCGCTGCTGCCGGCTGCAGCTCCCCGACCGAGGCGGCGTGGATCCACACCGGTGCACCGGACACCGGTGGCCCGAAGCCGAAACGCTCGGCGAGCCGCGGGGCATGCGCATGAGGCGGCGTGCGCACGCGCAGGGAAACCCAGACGGCGTGCAGCGGCGCCGCCACGTACACCGCGAGCCGATAGATCCAGCGCACTACGGCGCCTGCCCGGGCTGCGGCTCGCTCTGGTAGCCGTCGAGCAGCGCGTGCCAGTCGGCCTCGGTGAATCGCTCGGCGGGCAACCCGAAGGTCACCTTCTCCAGCGAGCGGCGCAGTCGCACCAGATTTCCGTCACGCCACAGTCCGTCGGGACGCAGTCGGCAGCGATCGAAATCCACCAGGTACACCGCAGCGCTCCCCAGCAGGACGTTGTGCGCGTTGAGGTCCGCATGACAGACACCGAGATCGTGGAAGCGCCGGATGCATCGTCCGATCGAGATCCAGGTCAGCAACGGCAGTGCCGCCTCGCGCAGGGCCTGCGTCAGGGACACCGTGCCGTGCAGCCGCTCGGTGATGATGTCGCCGCGGTAAGCACTGCCGTCGCGTACGTAGCGCGCCGCAATCGGCGTCGGGACCGGCAATCCCGCGCGGTGCAGCCGGTGGGTGAGGAGCCATTCGGCAAACGGCCGGGTGCGCGGCTCACCGTGCCAGCGGTAGCGATCGCCGTATACCCGGGCCGCGAGTCCCCCCCGTCGATAGTGACGCAGCACGAGCTCGCGCTCGCCGGCCTGCACGAAGTGGGCCGTCCCGCGGCCGCGTGCCGTGCCGAGCAGGCGGTCCTGCGCGGCCCAGAACTGCGGGTCGAACCACTGTGGCTGACAATTGCGGGCGAGGGCCGCGTTGTATAGCATGGCTCCGCCCGCGGTGGTCAGATGCTTGACCAGCGGCTCAAGCGGCCAGTTCGCATTCACCGGTTCGCGCCCTCCATTCTAACGTCCTCGATGTTGCCTCCAGACCGACCGCCGCGATCCGTATGCATCCTCAGGCTTTCGGCGCTCGGCGACACCTGCCATGTCGTGCCGATCGTTCGAACGCTGCAGCGGGCGTGGCCCGAGACGCAGCTGACGTGGATTATCGGAAAGGCGGAGGCGCGGTTGCTCGGGCTCATCGAGGGGGTGGAGTTTATCACCGTCGAGAAGCGGACCGGGCTCGCGGCGGTCCGCGACCTCCG
>JAJXWE010000036.1 GCA_021781775.1 Pseudomonadota bacterium
GGCGCGCTGCGTTGAGCGACGAGTAAGTCGCTGCACGGCGTCTGCACGAAACGACTCACACAGTGAAATTCGCGAGCCGACAGGCCTCGCGAGTTGCTCATTTCCCAGCGGAATTGGTGGGCCGTGTAGGGATCGAACCTACGACCAAGAGATTAAGAGTCTCCTGCTCTACCAGCTGAGCTAACGGCCCATTATCGGTCGCGGAAGTCGCTCAGGGCGCCTTCCGCCAAATTTGGGGTGGACGATGGGACTCGAACCCACGACAACCGGGATCACAACCCGGGACTCTACCAGCTGAGCTACGTCCACCGTCGTCGCAACCATCCCCCCCCTCGCGGCTGTGCCGGCCGCCGAAGCGGCTGGCGTGCCCGGCAGGACTCGAACCTGCGACCACCGGCTTAGAAGGCCGGTGCTCTATCCAACTGAGCTACGGGCACGCGAAACTGCATCGCCCACTCGCCCGCAAGCCAGACCTGCCGCACGGGGGCGCGAATCATACGGAACCGCGCGTGCCAGCGTCAATTCCTTCGCCGGCCGCCGCCGCGGCCCCCAGTGGCGCCGCGGCGGCAGCGTTATCATCCCATATCCCGGATATGGATCCCCCGTCCGCCCCACCCCGCAGGTTCACCTCAGGCATGCCCGCCACCCCACCAGCGCCCGCCTCCCAGGACACCCGGGAAATCGAGTGGCAGCTGGCAGCCTCGGACCTGGCTCCGGTCCGGGCGTGGCTGGCGGCGAACCCGGCGGTCGGCGGACTGCGGATCGAGCCGCTTCCCGGCGTGCGCCTGCGCGATACCTACCTGGATACGCCCCACTGGAGGGTCTTGCGGGCGGGCTACGCCTTGAGGCTGCGCCACGAGGACTCGCGCGCCGAGGCTACGCTGAAGAGCCTCAGGTCGGCCCGGACGGACCTCGCGGACCGGCAAGAGATCACCGAGGCGCTGGCGGACGGCCAGATCACCCCCGAGCTCGCCCCCGGTGCGGTGGGCCGGTGGCTGCGCGGTGTGCTCGACCGGCAGCCGCTGGTGTCCCTGTTCACGGCATGCACCCAGCGGGAGCGCTTCGCCGTCTACGGGGCCCCTCCACGGGCGCTGATCGGGGAGATCGCCCTGGACGAGACCCAGCTGCTCGGGCCTGCCCAGGCAGCGCGGGAGCACCTGCTGCGCGTCGAGGTGGAACTGCGGGACGGTCATCCGCAAGCCCTGGCACTCCTTGTCGAGGCCCTGCAGCGGCATTGCCGGCTCACGCCGGCCCGGGAGAACAAGTTCGCCGCCGGTCTGCGCGCCGCTGCGCTCGCCCCGCCGCTCGGCTGAGCGCCGCTCAGTGTGCGCCGGCCGACACCTCGGCGGACATCGCGGACTTGACCGGACGGGCGAACCAGACCAGGACCACCATCGCCACGAACAGGTAGCCGGAGGCATAGAAGATGTCGTCGGCCGAGAGCATGTACGCCTGCTGATCGATCAGCCGGTTCAGCAGCAGCCTGCCCTGGTGATGCGACAGCCCGGCGGCCTGCACCTGCGCCATGAACTGCGTCGCCTGTGGATTGGAGGCGAGCCGCTCGGCGAGCTGTGCGTGATGCAGGGTCGCTCTCTGCCACCACAGCGTCGTCGTGATCGAGGTCGCGAACGAGCCTGCGGTGATGCGCGTGAAGTTGATCAACCCGGAGGCCGAGGCGATGCGTTCCGGTTCGAGCCCGGAGAATGCGAGCGCCAGCAGCGGGATGAAGAACGTCGCCATCGCCGCGCCCTGGATGAGGGTGGGCGTCAGCAATACCTCGACGTCCGCCTGGGTATTGAAATCCGCCCGCATGAACATCACCAGGGCAAACACCAGGAAGGACACCGTGACGAACCAGCGCGGATCCAGCCGGTCGACCAGGCGGCCGACGATCGGTGTGAGCAGGATCGCGAGCAGACCCACCGGCGCTAGCACGAGACCCGCCATGGTTGCGGTGTAGCCCATGTACTGCTGCAGCCACAGCGGCAGCAGCACCACGTTGCCGAAGAACAGGCCGTAGCCGATCGACATGGCGACCGAGCTGACCATGAAGTTGCGCCGGCGGAAAAGACCGAGATCCACCACCGGGTGCGCATCGGTGAGTTCCCAGACCAGGAACACCATGAAGGACACCGCCGCGACGATGGCCAGCATGACGATGAACGGGGAATTGAACCAATCGAGATTCTTGCCCTTGTCGAGCATGATCTGCAGCGCACCGACCCACAGAACCAGCAACCCCAGCCCCACTTTGTCGATCGGCAGCTTAACGGTGGGCGTTTCGCGCCGGCGGTAGATACTCCAGGTCAGCAGCGCGGCCACGACTCCCACGGGTACGTTGATGTAAAAGATCCACGGCCAGGAGATGTTGTCGGTGATCCACCCGCCGAGTACCGGCCCGACGACCGGCGCGACCAGGGTGGTCATGGACCAGACCCCCAGCGCCGCACCCGCCTTGGATTTGGGAAAGCTCGACAGCAGCAGAGCCTGCGACAGCGGGATCATCGGGCCGGCCACCAAGCCCTGCAGCGCGCGGAACGCCACCAGCAGACCGAACGTCGGCGCGAGGCCGCAGAGCATGGAGGAGAGCACGAACAGGATGGTCGAGGCCGTGAACAGGCGCACCTGGCCCACCCGGCGCGTCAGCCAGCCGGTGAGCGGCATGGAGATGGCATTCGCGACCGCGAACGAGGTGATCACCCAAGTGCCCTGATCGGGCGAGACACCCAGATCGCCGGCGATCGCCGGGATGGATACATTGGCGATCGAGGTATCGAGCACGTTCATGAACGTCGCCAGCGACAGCGCAATCGTTCCCAGAACGACCGCCATGCCCTCGAGCGGCGGCAACGCAACCGGCCCTGGGGTCGGGCGCGGTGCCGGCGAGGACGTCGCGTCGGTCTCGCTCATGACCTACCGGGCCCTCAATACATCCAGTGATCGGCGCGGATCGGCCGGCCGGCGACGCGATCCACCGCAACGCGCCGCAGTCGTGCCCGCGCGTCCGCGCCCGGCGTCCGAAGCAAACGGGCGTCGGCGGCGTGGACAGGCGCATGCACGGGAGCATGCCCCGGCACTGCGCCCGGATCGTTGGCGGCAATGATCCGCGCAATCGTCCGGTCGGCCTGAGCGTCGACCGATGCGAACACGTCCGTGGAGGCGTCTGGAGCAGTGCTCACAACCTCAGGCATACGCGGCGAACGGTCGTGGCGAACATCGACATAGGCGCTCATCGACAGGCCGATCTGCAGCGGATGCTTCGCCAGCTCGCGTGGATCGAGCGCGACGCGCACTGGCACGCGCTGCACGATCTTGATCCAGTTGCCGGTGGCGTTCTGCGGCGGCAGCAGCGAGAACGCCGAGCCGGTGCCGGCGCCGAAACCGACGACATGCCCATGGAACACGACGTTGCCGCCGTAGAGGTCCGAAATCAGCCGCACCGATTGGCCGATGCGCATGTCGGCGAGCTGCGATTCCTTGAAGTTCGCGTCGACCCAGACCTGATTCAGTGGCACGACGGACATCAGCGGCATGCCGGGGTTGACGTGCTCGCCAAGCTGCACGTCGCGTTTGGCCACGAAGCCGGCGACCGGCGCCGGCACGACGGTGCGCGCGTAGGTCAGGTACGCGGCGTGCACCGCGGCGGCGGCGGCCTGCACGGCGGGGTTGGTCGCGATGGTCGTGTGATCGACCCAGGCGCGATTGGCGGCCATGCGCTGCTCAGAGGCGGCGAGCGCCGCCTGCGCGGCGCGCACCGCATCCAGCGCGTGCTGCACGTCCTCGCCCGAAACCGCGCCCGTGCGTGCCAGCCGCGCCCGGCGCGCGTAGTCGGCTTGCGCCTGCCGCAGCGCGGTCTGCTGCACCCGCACGTCGGCGCGCAGCTCGTCGGTGGTCGCAAACAGATTGCGCACCCGGCGTACCGTGCTTGCCAGGTTCGCCTCAGCCTTCTGCAGCGACACCTGGGCATTGGCCCGGTCGAGGCGCACCAGCACATCGCCGGCCTTCACGAACTGGGTGTTGTTGGCGGTGATGGCGATGACCGTGCCGGAGGTGCGCGGCGTGATTTCCACCACGTTGCCGCTGACGTACGCGTCGTCCGTGTACTGCACGTAACGGGCGTAGGTAAACCAGTACACTCCATAGCCGATGCCGCCGAGCACGACGACCGCGGAAATCGCCGTCAGCCAGCGCGCCCTGGAGTTGCTCCAGAACGAAATCTTGGGGTCTTGCGCGGTCGTCATGATCTGCTGTCTCCCGGCCATCGCCGCCGAAGCATGTCTTGCTGCCGCGGCGATATATGCCTAGGCAATTTTTAATCCTGAAAACGGGGAATCTGTCTCAGCCCACCTGCTGCAGCATGCGGGTCAGATATTCCTTCAACTTCTCCGCCTCCGGCCTCTCCAGGCCCTGCAGGAAGCGGTTCTGAACGGCCACGGAGATCTCGAGCATCCGCGGGTAGGCGGCCCGCCCCTCATCCGTCGCCTCGAGGTAAATCAATCTGCGGTCCTTCATGCAGCGCATCCGGCGCACCAGTCCCTTCTTCTCCAGCCGGTCGATCATCCGAGTCATCGCACCCGCATCGTACGAGAGCTCCTTGCACAGGTCCGAGGCGGACTTGCGATTGCCTCCCCCGACCAGCCGGACCATCACGATGAACTGCGCCGAGGTCACCCCGAGCGACGAGAGGTGCGGATCGACAGCGAGCTCACGGTCGAGCGCGGCAAGCATCTCGACCTTCACGCGGGTCATCAGGTAGCCGATGCTCTCGGTCGGCCGGTAGCTCAGGACGTCATAGATGTTCGCCAACGCTGGCCTCCGCGCGAATCCCTCAGAAGAGATATCTGGACATATATCTGCCTAGGCCACAATTGTAATGGCAATAACTGTCCGGTTCAATCCCGAGGCGAAGCGGGTCCTGCCCAGAACTACGACTTGTTCTTGACTGTAATATTCATGCGGCCGGATGTTCCTGGAACTGTCACAGCGGCCTGTCAGCCTAGCGGGGAACATCGGAGCACTTGCGATGAACGCTGACCCCCACAGCCGCTGGAGAGCGGCGCTCTCGGCCGCGGCCCGCCAGACGCTCGCCGCCCGCTGGCACAACACCGTGCACTCGCTGCGCGTGGCGCGGCTGCAATACCGCGCACTCTATGCGGCCGATGAGGCCGACATCGGGGCGCTGCGCAAGGCGGCGCAGCGCATTCACGACCTCGAGCAGTTGCGCAGTGTGCTCGCCGGGGAGCTCGGCAGGCCGGCCTGAACGGCCGGCCTGCCGCCGCGCTCAATCGCCCGCGGCCAGTCCCGCCGGTCGGCGTCGGTCGTTTGCACCCTCGAGCAGGTGCGTGCGCGGGTTGATCACGATGGCTTCATCGGCGCCCCAGGACTTGACCACCTTGAAACGGTAGCCCATCGCCTGCAGCCGGCGCTCCACGCTCGGGCTGATCAAGCCCGGCTCCATGAACACGACGTCCGGATACCACTGCTCGTGCACCCGCGGCGCATTCACCGCCTGCTGCACGTTCATCCCGAAGTCCACCACATTGAGGAAGCTCTCCAGCGTCGTCGAAATGATCGTCGAGCCGCCGGGGCTGCCCGTGACCATGAACACCCGCTTGCCCCGCAGCACGATGGTCGGGGCCATCGAGCTCAGCGGCCGCTTGCCGGGCTCAATCTGGTTCGCCCTGCCCTGCACCAGCCCGAACGAGTTCGGCACACCAGGCTTGGAGGTGAAGTCGTCCATCTCGTTGTTGAGGAAGAAACCGGTATCCCCGGCGATCTGCCCCAGTCCGAACAGGTAATTGATCGTGAAGGTCACTCCCACCGCGTTGCCGTGGCGGTCCACGATGGAGTAATCGGTGGTGTCCGTGCCCTCGTAGGGGCCGAGGCTGCCCTTGATCTGCGCCGAGGGAGTGGCCGCATCGGCACGGATGCCCGCACGCAGCTTGGCGGCATGCTGCGCCGAGAGCAGCTGCCCGATGGGGTTGTGCACGAAGGCCGGATCGCCGAGATACGTGTTGCGGTCCGCAAACGCGCGCCGCTCCGCCTCAACGAGATAGTGGATGCTGTTCACTGAGCCGTAGCCCCACTTGGCGAAAGGATACGGCTTGATGATCTGCAGGATCTCGCAGATCGTCACGCCGCCGGAGCTCGGCGGAGGATCGGACATGATCGTGTAGCCGTGATAGCGACACTCGACCGGCCTGGCCCACTGCACGGTGTACTCGGCCAGATCCTTCATCGAGAGGATGCCGCGGTGCGAACGACTCGCCGCGACGATCGATCGGGCGATCGAGCCGCGGTAGAACGCGCGACTGCCGTCGCGCGAAATCAGCTCCAGAGTGCGCGCGAGCTGCGGCTGGCGCAGCGTCTGACCCGCAACGTACGGCTTGCCGTGGTTGAGAAAGATTGCCGCGACATTCGGGTGCTTGGCAAAGTCCTTCACGCGGGTGTTCAGGACATTGACGTCCCCCTGCTGCAGCACAAAACCCTTCCGCGCAAGGCGGATGGCTGGCGCCATCACTTGCTGGCGGGTCATGGTGCCGTACTTGCGCAGCGCGGTGTCGAGCCCGAGCACCGTTCCGGGCACCCCCACGGCCAGGAACGTCTGGGTGCTCAGCCCCGGCACGACCTGGCCTTTCGCGTTCTGATACAGCGTCGGAGTCGCTTTGAGTGGCGCCTTCTCGCGAAAATCGAGGAACACCGTGCGGCCGTTCGCCAGATGGATCACCATGAATCCGCCGCCGCCGATGTTGCCGCAACACGGATTCACCACTGCCTGAGCGTAGCCGACCGCCACGGCTGCATCGATGGCATTGCCGCCTTCCTTCAGGATCTTCAGCCCGACCTCAGTGGCGAGATGCTGATCGCTCACCACCATTGCGTGGCGCGCGAGCACCGGCCGGTTGTGCGCCAGCGCCGCCACAGTGGTCGGCGGTGCGCTCGAGTCGAGCGCCTGGCTGGGGATGACGGAATTCGGGGCGGCGCGTCCGGCGGCCTGCACCGTCGTGACCACCGATAGAGCGGCCACAACCGCCCAGCCATAGTGTCTCCTGCGCATATGTGTCAACCCTTCGCTGCTCGCCGGTGTTCCCGAGCGCGCAGACTATCACGCGCCAGCGCGCGTCCGCGCGGGGCGCCACGATGCGGTGAGCGGACGGACCGCCGGACCCGGGGCGCAGCGGATCGCGGCGACCACTCTCGACCGGCCGTGGCGCGCCTGCGGCAAGTCGTGCCCGCAGGTCCTCCCGGGGGCGTAAGGTGTCATCGCATGGCGAAGCCGGTAGACTGAAGAAAAGACGCTATCCAATGGGGGTTTCTATGTTCCGGGCGTTCCAAGCGACTGCCGTGTGCGCCGTGTTGGCGCTCGGCGTGCCGACCGTCTCCGCTGCCGTTCCCACGAGCGCCAACGCCGCGACCGTCGCGCTGCACCGGTTGTTCCACCGCGAGTGGCAGCGGGAAATGCGCGAGCACCCGCTCGAGGCGTCCGCCGATGGCTTTCACCAGTACGACGGGAAGTGGGCCGACATGAGCCTCGCCTCCCTCGCGCGCGAGCACCAGGAGGATCTGCAGGCCCTGCAGCGCCTCGCGGCCATCGACCGCAGTGCGCTCGACCGGGAGGACCGGATCAGTTACGACCTGTTCAAGCACCGCTACGACATCCGGGTCCAGGGCTATGACCTGAAGAGCTATCTGATGCCGATGAACGAGCTCGAGGGCATCCAGACGCTTCGGACGCTGACGCATACGCTGCGCTTCCAGAGCGCCGCCGATTACCGCAACTACCTCGAGCGGCTGCGCACGCTCATGCCCTACATGGACCAGACCATCGAGCTGCTGAAGCAAGGCGTCAAGGCCGGCATGACCGAGCCCAAGGTGGTCATGCAGCGCGTGCCGCATCAGATCGCGGCCAACATCGTCGCCAGCCCGGCGGACAGCCCCTTCTACGCGCCGTTCAAGAAAATGCCCTCGATCATCCCGGCCGCCGAGCAGGCGCAGTTGCGCAAGCAAGCCGAGGCCGCCATCGCCCAGGTAGTCACGCCGGCCTACCGCAAGCTGCGGCAGTATTTTGATACTGACTACCTGCCGCACTGCCGCACCAGCATCGCCGCCGACGCGCTGCCCGACGGCAAGGCGTACTACGCGTACATGGTGCGCAAGTACACGACGACGAATCTGACGCCGCACGCGATCCACCAGATCGGCCTGCAGCGCGTCGCCCAGATCCACGCGCAGATGCAGCGGGTGTTCGATCAGATCGGCTTCAAGGGCACCTACAAGCAGTTCGTGCATTACCTGCGCACCAATCCGCGCTTTTACTACAAGAAGCCAGCGCATCTGCTCGAGGCGTATCGAGCCGCCGCCATGCGCGTCGATCCGCTGCTGGTGAAGTACTTCCCCATCTGGATCCTGCCGCGCGTACCGTACGGCGTGCGTCCGATCCCGGCCTCGCTGGCACCGGACACCTATCCGGCCTACTCGGTGCCGCCGGCCGGCGATGGGAGCGTCGCCGGCTATGTGGCCGTGAACCTGTACAAGCCGCAGAGCCGACCAAAGTACGACATCCAGGTGCTGGTCTGCCACGAGGGCCGCCCGGGGCATCAGCTGCAGATTCCCATCGCGATGGAGCTCAAGGGCCTGCCTGAGTTCCGCCGCTTCGATTACTACAGCTCCTACGGGGAAGGCTGGGCGTTGTACACCGAGTCGCTGTGCGGCCAGATGGGTCTGTACAACAACCCCTACTCGAAATTCGGCTATCTCGACTGGCAGATGTGGCGTGCGGTGCGCCTGGTGGTCGACACCGGCATCCACTCGGAGGGCTGGACCCGCGCGCAGGCGGTACGCTACTTCGAGGCAAACACGGCACTCAGCACCCAGAACATCAACACCGAGGTCGATCGCTACATTGCCTGGCCGGGCCAGGCGCTGTCCTACATGATCGGCCAGATGGACATCTTCAAGCTGCGCCAGAAGGCCGAACAGGCGCTCGGCCGGAAGTTCAACATCAAGGACTTC
>JAJXWE010000037.1 GCA_021781775.1 Pseudomonadota bacterium
GAAGTACTCGAAGTTCAGGTCCGTGACCATCGGGCCGAGCACGTAGCGCGGGATCATGGGCACCGGCCCGCAGAGCTGGGCGTATTCGCGTAGGGCGCGCCGGTAGTGTGACCCGTACGCAAACAGATACCAGTCCTGCCCGCCACTCACGCGGCGCGGCTCGATCCACGTATGGGCGGCGTTCCACACCGGCGAGACGCTATCGTTGATCAGCCCGTAGCCCGAGCGGCTGAGCAGTCCCGGCTGCGCGGGCGCGAGCCGCACGTCGATGCCCGGAATGACGTCGTTCACCGGGCTGTCCAGATTGGAGCGGCCAGGCGGCAGGTTGGCGCTGCTGAGGTTGTCGAGCGAGTAGGTCAACCCGCCGAGGTTGCGCAGGTCGCGTTGCCCGGGATGCCAGCGCCGCCTCGCGCCGCTCGCCGTCTTCCAGCTGACCTCGAGATTGTCCGGCGTGAACCGCCCGGAATGCAGCCGATAGCGCACGGTCAGCGCAGCGCTCGAGGCGACGAGCCAGCCGCGCTGCGAGCGGCTCTGCACCACCACGGCCGGCCAGCTGCGCTTGCGCACCACGACGGAAGGGGCATTCACGAATACTCTGTCGGGCGAGTATTCCAGGCGCACCAGCGCGGGCGTCAGAAATTCGAACCGCGCCCGACCCGCGACGATGGTCGAGCCGCGCTGCACGGGATGAGTCGCGTGCACGCAGGCGCTCAGCAGCAGCGCGCCGGCGGCCGCAGCGCCGGCGCGACAGGCGCGGCAGGTCGCTGCGCTCATAACATTCTCCGCCTGATCCGAACCAAGCCATTGGCGGCGCGGCTGAACTTGATGTCCAGGCGATGTCCCCGGAAGCTCACCCCGCGCAGCGTCAGGGAGCGCCAGCCGTGCGGCAGCGCCGCAGGGTATGCGTCGAGCAGTCCGGCGGCGCGGATGCGCAGTCCGGTCAGACCGAAGATCAGACTCTGCAGATAGCCGCCCGAGCCGGTCAGAAACGGACCGACGTTGTTGGTCGAGGTCTCCGTCCTGACGTTGAACGGCGCCTTCAGCGTATCGTCGGTCAGGTACAGCTGCACAAGCCGGCCGGCCTCGGCGCCGTGACCCACCTCATCGGCTGCCGCCACGCACGGCAGGATGCCCATGCTGGTGCGCGCGAGGCGGGACGCGGGTATCGGCCGCACCGCAAAGTCGTAATCCCCACGCCGCAACGCCGGCGGTATGCGCAGATCAAGCGCGGGCAGAAACAGCAGCGGCAGTGGCCCCCCGCCGAAGGCCCTGCCGCCGGCCGCGGCGCCGGATTCCTGATAGGGCAAGTGATGCCGTCCATTCGCGGCGAGCGGCACCTGCAGAGCAGCGGCGATGCGGCGCCAGCGCGGATCGGCCTTCACCCCGAGCACGCCCGCCGCGGCCGCAGCGATCCGCAAGGCCTTGGCGGCCACCAGGTTCGTGTAGGTGTCGTTCGGAATGTCCCCGTGCGACTCGGACACCGACGTGACGTGCAGAATCCCGTAGTGAAGAGTTTGCGCGTCATACGTCGCGCGGCTCGCGAAGAATTGCGCTACCGCGCGGATGACCGGCCAGCCGTGCGCGCGCAACCAGGCGCGATCGAGCGTCGCGAGGTAATACTGCCACTGTGCGATCGCGATCTCCGCGTCGACGTGGATCTCGGTCAATGACAGCGACCGCGCCGAGTACGGTGTCTGATCGCTGCCGTTGTACGGATCCGATTCCCAAGGGTACATGGCGCCGGCGTAGCCGTGCCGCCGGGCACGCGCTTCGGCAGAGGCCAGGGTGCGCTCGCGGAATGCGAGCAGCGAGCGGGCGCGCCGCGGATGCAGCAGCAGCAGCGCGGGGTAGACCCAGGTGTCGCTGTCCCAGAAGACGTGTCCCGCGTAGCACAGCGTCAGCCCGCAGGGGCCCACCGCCCAGCGCGTATCCGGCGTCGTATTCACCAACAGGGAGTACTGCGCCGAGTGCGCGACCTGTTGCGCTTTCGGATCTCCGGCGATGCGGATATCGGCCCGCCACAGTCGCAGCCACGCGGCGCGCTGCTGGACACGCAGTGCGTCGAATCCATCCACGCGCGCGAGACGGGCCAGACGCACATCCGCTGCCGCAGTACCGCCCCAACCAGCACGCGAGACGGTGACGTACTTGGTGAACGCATAGGTGTGTCCCCGCTCGACTTGCACACTCGCGATGAGCGCGAGGTGGCCCGGCGCACGGTGCACCGCGAGCGATTGCACGGCGCCCTCCGGTAATGCGACAGCGACGGCCATCGCGACGGGCAGACCGTCGATCGCCCTGCCCGTGAGCCACAGCGTGCGCGTCCCGGTCGACCCGCCGGAGGCGAGCACGGCCACATGACCCGGGTACCACAATGCAGCGCGGTCGGGCTTGGCCGGCGCCCGCGGCGTCAGCGACAGACCGGCGGCGGCCAAGGCGCGCTCGACCTGCGGACCGGTGAGGCGCCCGAGTGCGAAGCGCGGCGCATGCGCCTTCCATTCGACCAGCGGGAACGACACCGTCACCCGGCCGCTGTACTGCGGAGTGATCTGCAACCGCACCACCGCCAGGTGGGGCTGCGTCTGGCTGATGAAGCTGACCACGGTGACGGCGGTGCGCCGTGCGCGCTCGACGTACCGATAGCGTGTCGTCAGCGTCGCATCATGCAGGTCGAGCGTCTGCAGGTAATGCCGGAAGCGCACTGTGCTGAGCGGTGCGCGATTCAGCCAGCCGGTCGGCCTCTGAGCCGGATCGGGATTGAAGTCGACGGCATTCCAGCCGGGCAACAGCGCCGGTCGGGCCATGTCGCCGGGGGCGCGGTCCATCAGTCCCACCATGTAGGTCTGTGTGGCTTCGGTACCGCGAGGGGCGGTGAGCGTACCGAGGTAGCCGTTGCCCAGCATGCCCGGGAAGTAATCCGCAAGTCCGCCGGCGGTCACCCTCAAGCGGAAATCCCCAGCGGCCCACGCCGGATCGATGACTGCGGCCAGGAGCGCCGCGCCCACGAGCGACATGGTCAACAGTGCGCGCAGCGCGGGGAGCCCGCGCAGTGTCACGGACGGGCTCCCGCCCTCGCATGCCCGACGTTGCGCGGCGGACGGATCGCCAGGTACACCGTGCTCCAGAGCTGCGCGGCGTCGGCTTCAGAGGCGTCGGAACTCGCCGAGCCGAACGGCCGGATATGGTAGCGGCCCGCGCGGTAGTCCCACGACCACAGCTCGGTGTTTGCCATCGAGCGGGTCGCGTCGATGACACGCCAGAGTGTGTGCTCGGCCGCGCGCAGCCGCGCCCGTACCGCCGGCGGCAGGTCGGTGCGCCGCAGCTGCCGCGCCAGGCCCGCGGCGAGCAGCGCCTGCTGCCAGGACCACACGACGGTACCGTGGTAGGCGTGGCGCGTGAATTCTCTCTGCAGAGACTGCGGGGCGAAGGCAGGATCGGCCACGACCAGTCCGGCGCCGGTGATCAGCCCGGCGGGAAAGGGCCGCATCACGGCGGCGACCAAGCGATCCAGATCACCGGCCGCGGGCTTGCCGAACAGCAACAGGTAGCCGATATCCGACTGCAGCACGGGAATCGGCCGGCCGGCCCGGCTCAGTGAGAGCGCCGGGAACGTCACCGCTGCTCGGCCGAGCGCCTGCAACGCCGGCTGCGCCGGGATGCCGTCGGCGGCCGAGTAGTGGCGCACGTCCTGCACCGCCGCCGCGTTCGGCACCGTTACGCGGAACAGCGGCGGGGCACGTCGGCTCCAGATGCGGGCCAGTCGGGCCGCCGCGGCAAAGCGCGCGCGCTCGGATGCCGTCAGGTAAGGATCGAGCAGGCCGCTGGCATAGAGCCGGGCGGTCGCCTCGAGCGCCGCCGGCACCAGAGCCGCATTCACGTCATACGGGTAATGCCCGCCGCCGAGGCCGGTGTTACTGTCGCGCCAGTCGCCCACCGGAACGCCCGGCTTCAGTCCGATCAGATGCGCAACGCTCGGAGCGCGCGCGAAAGGCGTGGCACTCTGCAGAACGAAGCGCAGGTTCCTCACCAGCGCCGCGCCATGGCTGCCGCGGCGTGCCTGCGGGCCGCCGACCGGCGCAGCGAGAAACGCCGCCGCGCGTGTGCGCTCGCGCGGACTGAGCAGCCAGGCGGCCGCATCCGGCGCGAGCATGTAATTCTCGTCGATCATCAGGTAGGTGTAAGTGGGCGCAGCCGAGCGCACGCCGTGCTTGAGATTCTCCAGCGCGGCCTCCTCACCGATGTCCTCCTCGTGCGCCACCTGTCCGTCGGCTGACAGCCGCTCGAGCACCGAGTCGAGCGCATCGTCGATCGCGCCGGCGGCGAGCGCGGGCATGAGCAGCCGCACGCTCATCAACGTGTCGCGGCCGAAATAGGTATCGAAGCGCCAGGAGCCGGCGAGAAATTTCTCGCGGTACGCAAGGAACGTCAGTGTCTCGCGTGCCGCGATGCTGCCGGCCGCGGGGTGGCGCAGCAACTGCCGCCCCGCGAGCGGCCTCAGCGGCGGCTCGCCCGTGAGGCCGGTGACACGCAGGCGGATGACCCCGGCGTGATCGGCAAGAATGCGGTTTCCCCGCACGCGACCGTGCAGCACCTGAAGCGTCAGGCGGTAGCTCACCTGCCCATCCAGACGCTCGCGCGACCAGGCGATGCGCCGGCCGGCGACAGCCGGTGCCGTGGCGATGCCCGGCGGCAGCCTGCCGAGCGATCCGTAATCGCGCAGCACGCGGATGCTCGATAGCACGGCCTGGCGGATCCGCAGCACCGGGGCGCCCGAGAGCTGCACCTCGGCGCTCAGGCCGTAGAGCGGTCGACCGTGGCCGTCCTTCGCCCGCACCGGACGCAACGGGCCGAGCAGGTGCCAGCTCGCCCAGTGCGCCTGCGGCTCGAACCAGACGCCGACGCCGCTGTCGCCGGCCGGAAACGCGATGATGAGGCGAGGATCCGGACCGGACCGCAGCACCAGGTCGCCCGCCACGGGACCTTGCCGCAGGAAGGCGTTCAGAAAGCGCCCCTGGTGGACGACGAAGGCCAACGGATGCGTAGTCGTAGCCGCAGCGGTCGGGACGGTCCCTGCCAGACAGAACAACGCGGCCAGCGGCCCAGCCCAGGATGAGATCCCATTGCGCATAAGTGCCCCCCTCTTGCGGCCTGCGGCAGGGCGTTGGATGGTATTGCAACGCCCAGATGACATCGATATCATCATGGTATCGATGTCATGCCGCACGGGCAACCGTACCGGCGGCGTGTGCAACAACATTCGAGGGACTGCGCCGCAGGGCGGAGTCGCGGCGAAGCAGGCAGGAGGGGTGGGGTGAGCAGAATGCCTTGTGCGTCCTTCGTGCGACGCGGGTGCCCCCGATAGTGTGATCGGATGAGCCCCGCCGCTCTCCCCCGTGATGCTCAGCGGATCGGCGTCATCCGTGCAAACCAACGGTTACTCATGACCATGCATTCAAGGAACGCTGTCCGCCGCCGGCCGGCATGTCGCGTTGCGGCGCTCGGCGGACTGCTCGCTGTGCTCTGCGCCACGACCGCCGCCGCCACGCCCACGCTCTATCCGACTCCGAGGGAGCTCTTCGGTCCGCTGTTTGTCCGCGTGCAGATGGCCGCGGTGTTCCCGGACGGCAAGACCTTCGTCGACGCCGTCCCCAAGGCGGCCCCGGCTGTCATTCTGCAACGGTTCCGCACACGCAATCCGCGCACGCGCGCAGCGCTGGCGCGGTTCGTGAATCGCAACTTCATCCTGCCGGCCCCCGACCGAACCCGCGTGCCCAAGAGCACGACGCTGCAGGAGCACATCGCGACCCTCTGGCCGCTGCTGACGCGTCCTTCCATCGTTCCGCCGATGTACTCCTCACTGCTGTACGTGCCCAAGCCGTACATCATCCCCGGCGGGCGCTTCAGGGAGTTCTACTACTGGGACTCCTATTTCACGATGCTCGGGCTCATTCCCGACGGGCGCATGGCGAGCGCGCGGAACATGGTGGATGATTTCTCCTACCTGATCCGCACGTATGGCCACATTCCGAACGGCACGCGCACTTATTATCTGTCGCGCTCCCAGCCGCCGGTCTACTACCTGATGCTCGGGCTGCTCGATGCGCACGACCCGGCGCACGAATGGGCAAAACACCTTGCCCTGCTGCGCCGCGAGTATGCGTACTGGATGCGCGGCGCGACCGGCCTACGCCCCGGACAGGCACGGCGCAACGTCGTGGCGATGCCCGACGGTACCGTCCTCAATCGCTACTGGTCGTCTGCCGATACACCGCGCGACGAATCGTATCGCGCCGACGTGTTGCTCGCGCGCGCCTCCGGCCGGCCACCCGCTCGCCTGTACCGCAACCTGCGCGCGGCGGCGGAGAGCGGCTGGGATTTCAGCTCGCGCTGGCTCGGCGATCGGCGCCACCTCGCCACCATCGACACCACTCACATCGTGCCGATCGATCTGAACAGTCTGCTGTACGGCATGGAGCGGGCGATCGCCGGCGGCTGCGCCGAGCAGCGCGACCTCGCCTGCTCACGTCGATTCGCGGCCTTGGCGCAACGGCGCAAACGCGCCATCGATACTTACCTGTGGGACAGGCGGCTCGGCTATTACGAGGATTACGACTGGCGCACCCGCCAGCGCACGCATGAACTCAGTGCCGCAACGCTCTATCCATTGTTCGTCGGACTGTCCAACGCCCGTCAGGCGCAAGCCGTCGCCACCGTCACGCGGACGCGGCTGCTGCAGCTCGGCGGCATCGTGACCACAACGCTCGTCACCGGCCAGCAGTGGGATGCGCCGAACGGTTGGGCTCCACTGCAATGGATCGCCGTCCAAGGCCTGCGCCGCTACCACCATCCGGGACTCGCTTACCGCATCGCCCGACGCTGGGTGAGCACGGTGCGGCGCGTGTACCAGCACACCGGCAAGCTGGTGGAGAAGTACAACGTCGAGCGCGATATGCCCGGCGGCGGCGGTGAATACCCGCTGCAGGACGGCTTCGGCTGGACGAACGGCGTGACCCAGGCTCTGCTCACGCTCTATCCTCGGCTTCAGCACCCCTCGAGCGGGGGCGCGCACTAACCCCCTCGCGCGCTTCCGCCGGGCTCTCGGACAGGGACGTCCGCGGAGTCCATCCCCGCGCGGACAGTCGTTCGCGGCAGGCCCACGGGAATTGATCTTCCGATTCGCTCGCTCTGGCGATTATTGACTAGCCTGCCCAGGCAGGCATCGCTAAGATCGTGGGTCTCGCGCGTTTTTTGCGCTGCAATTACAGCCACGGACATGGCTGACACCTAGGAGCTCCACTTTTGCCCCCCGAGACGCGTCTGTCAAGAAGTGCAAAGAAATGCCTCGCCCGCGGACCGGGCCCGGCAAACTGGCGCGCGCTCGTGCTCGTCGCCCCGATGGCGCTGCTGCTCGGCGCATGCGGGGCCTCCCACCCGAAGAAGGCTGCACCGACGCCTGCGGTCGTCACGGTCCTCACCCTTCAGCCTCAGCCGGTGACCGTGACGGCACGGTTCGTGGGCAGGCTCTCGGCCTATCGGGAAGCCAACGTACTGGCTCGCGTCGCCGGTGTCCTGCTCAAACGCCGTTATATCGAGGGCGCCGAGGTGCAGGCGGGCCAGCCCCTGTTTGAAATCGACCCGGCGCCCTACCGGGCCGCGCTCGATGCCGCGCTGGCCGCGCTCGCCCAGGCCAAGGCCAATGCCGCCAACGCTGCGGTCACCGCGCGCCGCGACCAGGCGTTGATCGGCGCCCACTTGGTCTCCCAGTCGCAGTTCGATAACGACCAGGCAGCTGCGCGCTCCACCGCGGCGCTCGTCCAGCAGGCGCAGGCCAATGTCGAATCGGCGCGCATCAACCTCGGTTACACCGACGTCACCTCCCCCATCGCCGGCATCGCCGGCGAACAGCAGGTGACCGAAGGGGCGTTGGTCGGACAAGGCACCGCGACGCTGCTCACGACTGTCGATCAGATCAACCCGATCTACGTCAACTTCAATGAGCCGGCCGCGCAGCAGGAACAGCTGACGGCCGCGATGCAGGCCGGCCGCATCCATCTGGCGGGAGCGCAGGCGCGCGTGCAGCTCACGCTGCCCGACGACACGCCGTACGGCCAGCCGGGCAGTCTCGATTTTCGCTCCGCCAGCGTCGATCCGACCACCGGCACGATCGCACTGCGTGGCGTCATACCCAACCCCGACGGTCGCCTGCTGCCCGGGATGTTCGTCACGGTCCGTCTCACGCTCGGCACCGCACCGCACGCCTTCCTGGTACCTCAAGCTGCCGTACAGCGTGACGCCTCCGGCGCGGCGTACGTGCTCACCGTCAATGGCAGCGATACCGTGGTCGAGAAGCCGATCGAGACCGAGGGCACCTCGGGCAACAACTGGATCGTCTGGCGTGGCCTCGTCGCCGGCGATCAGCTCATCGTCTCTGGCATTCAAAGCGCCCGCCCCGGCGCCAAGGTCGCTCCGCGGACTGCGCAAAGCACCGTTGGCGCAAGCCGTTAGGAGCCGCGGGTGCCCCAGTTTTTTATCGACCGGCCGGTCTTTGCCTGGGTCATTGCCATCCTGATCTGTCTGGGCGGGACCATCGCGCTCAGCCGGCTGCCAATCGACTCCTACCCAGATGTCGCGCCGCCGCAGGTCACCATCAGCGCGAACTACCCGGGCGCGAATGCCAAGACCGTTCAATCGACGGTGACCCAAGTCATCGAGCAGCAGCTGACCGGCATCGACAACCTGCTGTACTTCACCTCACAGTCGAGCTACGGCCAGTCACAGATCACGCTGACCTTCGCCACCGGCACCGACCCGGACATCGCCGAAGTACAGACCCAGAACCGCGTGACGCTGGCCGAACCGCAATTGCCCGCAGAGGTGAACCAG
>JAJXWE010000038.1 GCA_021781775.1 Pseudomonadota bacterium
ACTCGGCCGAGCGCGAGGTGATTTTCCCGATGGGTCGTGAGAACAAGGCGAAGATGCGCGGGGTGGATTACTTCAACCACTTCGTGCTGCCGAACTTCTACTTCCACATCAGCACCGCCTACGCAATCCTGCGCCATTCGGGCGTGGAGCTCAGCAAGCGCGACTATCTCGCCGGTATTCCGATGACGATGATCTGAGACTGCGCAGATCGGCCGTCCGGCGGAACCACCGCCGGACGGCCCATACGGGGGTGCTGCGGCGCGGGCACCACCGTCTCTACGCGCGCAGGTGCGTCACCCGGGACCCAGGGCGCCCCAATCGGCCCTGTCCACGACCGGATGCTGCGCGAGCTTCGCTCCGATCATGGCGAGCTGATGAATGCTGACGCCCCGGGTCTCGACCCGGATGTGCTGCGCGCCCGAAGGGTCGAGTTCGGCTACGACCCGGCGCGGCACGACGTTCAGGATCTGAAAATAGCTGAGCACGCGGGCGAGCGTCGCAGGATCGGCTTGCGCGACCACCCGAAGGCACAACGTTGCGAAACACGCCGTTTCCTCAAGCTCAGCAGTCATGGGTGTCGCGCGCGCTCGCGGCTCGTCCAGCGGAACGCGACGCTCAGCCCCGGCGCATCCACGGCCCCAGAACTCATCCCCGGGCCCTGTGCTCGGTAGGAAAACCCCACTCCTGCGGACAGCACACCGAGCCATCACGGTAGACCGATGCGGGAGCGCGGTCCTCGCGCAGGAACAGCGGCGCGTCCAGATCAACCAGATCACATAGCTGTCCGACGACGCACGCCGGTGCAATGCCAAGGGTGGTGCTCGACATACACCCGACCATTGGCCGCATCCCGAGTCGACGGATCTCGGGCAGCATCAGCAATGCCTCGGTCAATCCGCCACATTTGTCGAGCTTGATGTTGACGACGTCGAAGATACCCTGAGCACGGGCAAGATCGGCCATAGACTGCACACTTTCGTCGGCCGCGAGTGGAATCGGCGACCGCAGGCCATGCAACTGTGCCTCCTGGCCCACCGGCAGCGGCTGCTCGATCAACTGCACGCCCAAGGTCTGGAGGTCCGGCAGCAGCGCCTCGAGCGAGGGGCGCGTGAGCCCCTGATTGGCGTCAATGCCGATCCACGCTTCAGGTCGGGCGGCGCGCACCGCGCGCAAACGCTCAAGATCGCCCTCGCCTGTGAGCTTCAGTTTCAGCCGCGGCGCTGCTGAAAATTCCCGCGCCGCCTGCGCCATACGATCCGGTGTGTCGGCGCCGACGGTGTACGTTGTCGGGAGCGCGCGCGGAACGCCGGCGTTCGCCCGCTCGTACACGGAGACGCCCGATCGTTTGGCCTCGATATCCCACAGCGCGGCATCGAGCGCCGCCCGTGCCCCGCCTGGGGGCAGCACCTCGCGCAGCGCGGTGCGCGAAATGCCGGACTCAATCCGCGCGCGCACCCGCTCGATCTGCTCGCCCATCCGCTGCGGATGCTCGTCATGGTAATACACCCCGCTCGCCTCCCCGCGCCCGAGGATGCCGTCGTGCTCGACTTCGATGACCAGGACGTCGAAATGCGTGAACACATAACCGGAAATGCGCAGCGGCTCTTTCATCGGCCAGCGCTCCGGGATGACGGTGATCTTCAACATGGATACCTCATCGACCAATGCTCGCTCTGAAGGTGCGCGCACATCCGGCTGGATGAAGCCCTTGAGCGTCCGGCGTGGGCGCACAACGGACCGTTTGCACGCGTCAGGGACACGACGGCTATGCCGCCCTCCGGAAGTGCACATTCCGCATGCGATCGGCACAGAGCGTGAAGCCCTCGGCGTGCTCGGCAAACGTCAGCACGCCGCCCATTGGGGACAGTGGATCGAGCGCCTGGGCCTGCCAGATCTGTGTACTGAGCGGCCTCAGCGCATACCGGGCGCTGCCGAAGCGGCCCTCGGTGATCAGGCGCGCCTCCCCGCCCTCCTCCAACACTCGCGCCGTCACCGCGAACCTGTCGCATCGATAATGCCCTGAGAATGGATCAAGCACCGCAGCGGTCGGCGGCACCAGCCGCCCGAGCGCGTCCTCCGCACCGAACTCGCCGAACAGGAGGCCGCGACCCGCGGTGCGCACTGTCAGCCCGAGGAACGAGAACATCGGCGAGAGCTGCCAGGCGCCCGGCCCCGCAGCGTTCAGACTCATGGGCATGCCGCCGTCGACCCGCAGGAAGGCGCGTCCTTCGAGGGTCATCACCTCCAGGATTCGCCCGGAACTCGGCGAGTGGTAGACGCCGCAGAGATCCGGATCGATGCGACCGTCCGCAACCGCCTCCAGTCCGGGCACGCAGGCATCGATGACCCGAAAGGCCAGATCGATCGCATTTGCATCCGCACGATTCACCGCAATGGAGATATCGAGGCCCGCTGCGGGCACCTTGATCATCTGCGAATTCCCCCCGAAGACCCCGCCGGCGTGCGAGATCGTCGTGACGCCCCGATAGCGATCCGCAACGAGCCCGAATCCGTAGGCCGTGGGGGTGCCGTTCGCAAGCGGGCTCGGCGAGCGCAAGGCGCGCCAAGTGGCCGGCGAACCGACCACGGGTGCATCCATGTGACGCAGCCAGCGCAACATGTCATCCATGCTCGAGACGATGCCGCCGGCGCCCGTGAGCTCCATGCCCATCGTGGCTTTGGTGTATCCGTGGCGCGGATCGAGCATGTGCAGCGCGGCGCTGTTGGGCAGGAAGTCACTGTCCCAGCGCCGCAGCCGCGTGTCGTACATGCCGAGCGGCGCGAAGATCCGCTGCTCGAGCACCTCCTCAAGTCGCCGCCCAGTGATCCGCTCGATAGCCGCCGTCAGTAGGAGGTAGCCGCCGTTGTTGTAGTTCCAGCCGGTCCCGGCGGGAAATTCCAGATCGTCAATCCGCTCGTAGTATTCCAGAAGTTGCGCATCGGTGATCGTGCGCCCGACGCCGTGCATGAACATCGACATCTGAAATACATCGCGCAGACCACTGGTATGGCCCATCAGCGCACGCACCGTCACGGCGCTGTTCACCGGGTGCAGCTGCGGAACGTACTCCCCGATGCGTGCCTCGATGCTGGATAGCCCGTCTTCGCACAGGAGCAGGAACGCGAGCGCGGCGAAGTGCTTGGTAGTCGAGCCGATGCGCATGCGAGTCGCCGGCGTGAGCAGCACGGGCAGTTCCATGTTCGCCAGGCCGAAGCCGCGCCGATAGACCGGCCGACCGTCGATGGCAACGCCAACGGCAACGCCGGGCAGATGGCACTGATCGTACGGTGCAAAGATCGAGTCGAGTGCCTTCGGTTCACAGGCGGCAAGATGCGTACGCGGGTTCATCGGTTACTCCGCAGGGAACCATCGTTGTTGCGGCCGCACGAGGACAGCGCTGACGGCCCGCGGAGCAGGGCAAACGCGGTTGCATTTGCTAATCCTCCTTGCACATGGGTTTTATGCAGTGCCCGCTTCATCCCGCGTCGGAGTTGCGGATACGCCTCGAGATCCTGCGCTGGCCTCATCCGTTTACCGCTCAGAAGTGCAGCGTGACAAGCGCACCGATCGTTCGAGGCCGCTGAATTGTGATTTCAGTGGGACCGAACGGCGTGGTTGCCGCAAGTTCCGCCCGGTCATTGGTCACGTTGTCGATGTAAAGCGTGAGATCCGTGTCGCCGTCGTTCAGCCCAGCGCGCAGATCGAGAAGCGTGTAGGACGGGAGGACGTAATCGGGGATCTGCACACTTGAGGCAAACCCTGAATGACGCATACCGTCATATTTCGCAGTTGCGCCAAAATCCGCCTGCCAGCGGCCCCAGGCATGTACCCGGTAATCCGCCGACAATGATCCGCTCCAATGCGGGTCATACGGCAAGGGATCACCCACGGCCAGCGCGCCCGCCGCCGCCGGATCCGCCCGGGTGATTTGCGCGTGGGCCTCGGCGAGCGTCAGATTGAAGGTCACCGCACGGACCGGTTCGAGCATCAGGTCGGCCTCCACGCCGTAGGAGTCGGCGTTACCACCGTTGCCAAGGCCGGAGACGCTGTGCGCGGAGATCGGAACCAGGATGCCGTCCCACTGCATGTAATACGTGGTCACATCAAGCGCACCTTTGCCGCGCCAGAAGCCGGACTTCAGGCCGACTTCGTAATCCTTGGTCGTGTCAGGCTGAAAAGCCGACGGCAAGCCGTTGACCCGGGCATTCGGACCGCCCGGACGGAACCCGGTGGCAAACCGGGCATAGAGCATGGTATTCCGCGTGAAGTGATAGCGGGCCGTAGCCAAATAGTTGGTGACGCTCTGGCTCGAGTGGGTGAACGGAATACTGTAGGGCGTCGCGGCGCCGCCGAGGGCGGTCAGCACGAAGTTGTAGGCCGTCGCATCGCTGCCGCCGAACGTCTGCGCATACGCCTGCTGGATGTGTCCGAGCCGGATCCCGCCGGTCAGCGAGAACGCCGGCGTGATTTCGTAGGTCAGATCGCCGAATCCGGAGTACTCGCGGTAGTGGCTAAGGATGTCGAAGTAAAGGGCGGGATTCAGATCGGCGAGAATGGCACCGGAGGCGGCCCGGCCGACCATGGGCTCCTGGTCGGTGTCGCGCTCATCGGAGTAATATCCACCCACCAGCCAGCGCCACGGGCCCGCGCCGTTGGAGTTCAGCCGCAGCTCCTGGGTGAACTTGCGCACGCTGCCGCCGGTCCCCATGGCCAGTGCGCCGGGTGCCGGAAACGGTTGCCCGCCGAAGGCCTGCAGCAGACTGAGCACGGTGGCGAGCCCACCGCCAGTCCCGTTCAGCACGTCTGCCGTCTGAATGCGCTGATAGGAGGTCACGGACGTCAGGGTCACAGCGGACATCCGATAATGGACATTGGCCAGGCCGACGCGGATCTGCTTGTTCGAGGTGGGATAGACGTACGCGTCGTAAGCCAATCCTCCGGCCACGGGCTGATGCGTCTTGGGGTCGTAGATCACCTTGTTCGCAACAGCATCGAAGTTCTGGAAGAACCCCGTAAGCATGATGCTGAGCGCCTCGGTCGGACGGTAGAGCGCCGAGAGCATGGCACCCCAATGAGACGCCTCGTTCTGGTTGGCGATGGCTCGCGTCGCGTTGTCGATGTAGCCGCCATTGAAGTCGCGGTAAGCGGACACTCGGACGGCAAACTTACCGACGATGATCGGCAGGCTCGCGGCGCCACGCACGGTGTAGCTCGGTTCGCCGTCTTCAGTGGCGCTGCGTCCGCCGCGCAGGACCGCAGTGGCACGGTGCAGATTTGGCTTGCGCAGCGTGTAGGAGATGATGCCGGCAAGAGTGTTCGCCCCGTAGAGCGTGCCCTGCGGCCCCTTGAGGATCTGGACGTTGGAGAAGTCGATCGGATCGAGATCGAGTGCATCGAGTGCGCCGCTCGAGGTCAGCGAGGAACTCGCGCCGATCGGTGCGCCGTCGACGACGATGCCCACAAGTGCCCCGGTGTCGGCCCCCGAGGTGATCCCGCGGATCACTGGCTCACCGGAGCCGAACGACCCCATCACCTGCATGCCCGGCGTCAGGCCGGCGAAATCCTTGAAGCTCGTGTAGCCCTCGTTGAGCAGGGCGTCACTGCTGAACACCGTGAGGTCGGCCGCGACATCGCCGGCACGCTCGGGTCGCTTGGTGGCCGTTACGATGACCTCGGTGAGTTCCGGGGGACCGCCCGATCCCGTACCGGTACGGGCCGCAGCGGCGGCATCACTCTGCGCTGCCGCGGTCGCCGGCGGCGCGTCGGCACCGCTCGTACTCGTGTAGTGTGCGCGGCGGACTCCGATGCGGTCGATCCCGAGCGTGTTGGCGCCGACCGGATGAAAGCCGAGAGGGGTCCCGGACAGCAGCCGCCGCAGCGCCGCATCGATCAGCATGCGCCCACGTACACCGCGGGTGGCCAGATGCTTGAGCAATGCGGCTGGAGCGGCAATCTGAACATTGGCCTGGCGCGAAAACTCGATGAGCGCAGTGGCCAGCGCTTGCGGCGCGATGTCGAATTGGACATCGCGGCGGAAGCCCGCCATCTCAGCCGCTCCGGCTCGAGCAGCCGTGGGCCACAGGCCGCACCCCATCATGCCCGCCAGCAGTGCGGCGGACACCAAGCACAATTTCCGCATGTGAAAGGACCCCCGGAATGGAACGGATCGTGTCAGGCCCGATCCTGTGCAGACCAAGACGAGTGAGCGGACAGATCCGGCACTCGGGGCAACCTGCACATTCCTATCGGCCGGTCGGTACGCGGCTGGCCGGCCGGCTTGCCAGGATCAATGTCGTGCCGCCCTTGGAGATCAGTTCGACCGGGAATTCGTTGGGCAGCGATTGCACCCACGCATCGGCGGTACGCGTGAAGACCGTACCGGTGAAGCGTATGTGGCCCGCAGCCGGGTCGCCGATGATCACAGGCCGTTTGGCATACCGATTGACATCGGCGATGACGCTGGAGAGCGGCTGATCAACATACTCGAGCCGCCCTTGCCGCCAGGCCAGCACACGCTCGGTGTTTGCCTTGCGCAGCACCGGCGTCGCGAGGTGATCCCAGCGGACTTGTTCACCCGCAAGGACGCGCACGTGCAGCGGCACAGCCGCTGCACGTGCGCGCCCCGGCTCCGGATCAGAGACGACCTCGAGCGACCCGCGAACCACTGTGACGACTGTACGCGGCCCTGCGTCGCGAATATTGAAGGCAGTGCCGACGTCCCGGATGGTCAAGTGATTGACAGTCAGAATGAATGGCCGAGCGAGATTGTGCACCACGGAGAAGTACGCCTCGCCAGAGCGCATCGTGACTAGGCGCTTCTCGACCGTGTAATGTACGGCCACAACGGAGCGAGGCGCCAACTGCACGATGGAGCCGTCCGGCAGTACTGTCTTGCGAAACAGGGGCGCGCTGTCGGCCATTGGAGGTTGAGACAACCTGTCGGGTTGCCTGGGCGCCCATGCACGCAGTCCGACCGCGAGCAACGCGACCGACGCGGCAAGTGCCAACCCCCAGCCCAGCAACTGAACATAGGGCCGGGAGCGTCGGTACGGCCGCGGCGTGCCGCCGCCGTCACCCGGACGCACCAGGTACGGCCAGGCCGCCGCGTCGGCGGCAAGGTCGCCGGAGGCGAGCCAGAAGGATTGCATCTCGTCGAACGCGCGCTTGTGCCGCTCGTCGGACTCGTACCAGAGCGTCCACTGCGCCAGGTCGCGCTCCGAAAGCGCTCCGTCCCGGATGCGCAGCAGCCAACCCATCGCCTCGTCCAGAGCGCGAATGTGTGCTCGGACTGATCGGGTCCGCTGCCCGTCAAACACGGTCATGCTCTCACCCTCGCAGTCGCCTCGGAGGGCGGGACACCGTCCAGACGCAGCTTGCAGTAGATCGCGGCGCGGCTGATGTAATTGCGAGCCATCCGTTCCTGCACGCCAAGTTCGCGCGCCACGTCCACCGTCGAGTACTCTTCGAATCGGTGCAGGACGAATGCGCGCCGATAGGCAGAGGGCAGCTCGCGTAGCGCCTGCTCCAGTACGGCCAGCTCCTCGGCGGCCATGAGCCGCCGATCTGGGCTCAGCCGATCGACGATGTCCCGTTCCGGGCCGCTGCGATCGAGCCGGTCCCGGTTGGCGCGCTGACGGATCCGGTCCACCGCGAGATTGGCCGCCGTCTTGAACAGGTAGGCACGAAGGAAGCTGACGGTCCCGGGCTGGTGCAGTTGCAGGAGGCGGACGTAGGCTTCCTGCGCAACTTCGCGTGCCTCCTGTTCATTGCCGAGCCGCGCCACCAGAAACGACTGCAGCGTCCGGTTGTGTTCTTCAAACAGATGCGAGAGCGCGTGCGCGTGTCCCTGCGGCCGTTCCTCGGGACCGTCGGAGGGGGCCAGATCGGGCTTACCTCGCATTCGCCTGAACATCGGATCATCGCACCTGCTGCAGACAGGACCGTCCTAACGTAAGACGAGTGAACCGCCAGATTCGGCACTGGGCGGTCCATTCCTCGTTCGCTGCGAGCATCCGCGCGGATGCCGGATGACGCTGACAGCACACTTGTCCTTTGTAATCATGTACTTGGCGCACAAGACTGCAGAACCAAGGCCGCCGCGCACCCTCGTGCGAGAACCTTACATGCCCACTCCTGCGCGTCGGACATCGGCGTCGCCCGCGGCGGTACGGAATCATCCAGTGAGTCCAGACACTCCGTTGGGTGCCCGCCGAAGCCGGCTCGCGCGGCAGCGCTTCAGTTCGCTCCCACGGCGGGCTGGCTACAGCCGCACCCGCGCGGTTATAGCGCGAGGCTACGTGTTCGTGTTCGACGTGGGGCGCGCTGCGAGTGGTGCGGCGGCGACCGCCGCACCACTCGCATGTACCGGCGGGATCTCCTGCGGCGATGAGTTCGACGGTGGCGCAGCCGTTGGACTGGGATGCGCCGGCGGCGGACTTGGAGGGTGCTTCCCTATCGGTGCGGCAGCCGGCGCGACCTTTCCGGCTGATGTAACCGAACGCGCGCCAGACATCGCGGATGGCGCGTGTGCACCGTCTCCGGCCTTCGGGCCCTGCGCCGAGGGCGCCGTCGGGGCACTGAGCGGCGGGCTCGCAGCGCTCTGCGATGGTTCGGATCCGGAGTGCTCCGATCCCGACGGCGTTGAGAGAAGCTTCTCGGCCGCAGGCGTCTTGTCCGCCCGCGTCTTCAGCGCAACCGTCGTCTGCCGCGCCTTCTGGTGCGCGACAGCGTGGACCTTGCGGGGCACCGCCGTGTGCGGGGCCGGCAATTGGTCCACCGCCACCGTCGCCACGTTCACGACCGAGGGGTCGTCTCGAAGCTTCACGTAGAGCTTTCCGTTCGCCGGATGGGGCACCGGCAGCGCGTACCCCGG
>JAJXWE010000039.1:0-3034 GCA_021781775.1 Pseudomonadota bacterium
GCGCCAGCGCGCCAGACGGCGAGGCCGGCATTCGCGAAATCTCCTGCGGCAGATGCTGCCGGCGCGGCACCGAAGCCGACCTCACCGGATGCGATGCCGGGGGGCGCACCGGCTTCAGCCAAGCCCGCTGCGGCTCCGGTCTCCGCGCCGGTGCCGGCTGCTCCGCCGGCACACGGCGGCTGATTATCGCCGGCGACGCTCATCGACGCGTCGCGTGCTACTGCTTCAGGTTGTCCGTGCTGCGGATGAAGCGGACCAGGTTGCCGTAGAGCTGCTTCAGCGCGGGCAGATGGACGTAAATCATGTGCCCGGAGCGGTAATAGTCGTACTGTATGTTGCCTTGCAGATTCGGCGGAATCTGCAAGTGATGCATCTCGAACCAGCCCTCGTAGAACGGGGTGGAAATGTCGAAATAGCCGCCGTTGACCATCACCTTCAGGTCCGGATTGCGTTTCATCGCAATGGCCAGGTCCGGCAGCACGTTCGGCAGCTGGATCAACGGCCGGCTCGCGCCCGGCGGCTGGTGCCGGTAGTCCCAGCTGCTGTACACCGGGATGCCGACCTTGTAGCTCTGGTCGAGGCCGTAGTGCAGCGTCTGGCGCACGTAGGTGTTGAAGGCTGCGGCATACGCTGAGCTGATCGCCGCGCTCTGCGGATCGTACTCGCTGACCTCGCTGAGCGGATCGAGTGTCGGGCCGGTGAAGCGTGTGTCGAGCGTGCCGGTCGTGAGTTCATCCCCAGCCAGCAGTTCCTTCTGGAATGCGCCGTACTGGATGCGCAGGTCCGACTTCAGCAGGTAATCCACCGGCAGGCCGGTGTACTCGTGCAGCTTTTCGGCGATGGCTTGCCGCTGCGCTGTCGTAAGGGTGTCGCCCTGCATCAGCGCCAGCGTGTAGGTCGTGGTGGCGAAGTGTTCGACCTTCTTCAGAAATGGCAGCAGGTGCTGCGGCGGGCCGGGCAGCCGGTGGTGGTACCACGCGGTCGCCGCGTAGCTCGGCAGCGCGACGATGTAGGGCAGATCGACCGAAGGATTGAGCTTCGGGTTGTCCGGCATCAGGTCCCAGTCGAGGATGTCGGACAGCAGCATGACTCCGTTCAGGTCGATGCTCTCGCGCTCCAGCGCGAGCGGCAGGCCGGCCGCCCGCATCGTGCCGTAGCTCTCGCCGAGCAGGTACTTCGGCGAATTCCACCGGTTGTACCGTGAGAGGAACTGGCGGATGAACATCGCGAAGGCGTGGATGTCCTGGTCCACGCCGTAGAACGATTGCGCGGCGTTCGGGCCGGCGATGCGGCCGAAGCCGGTGCCGGGCGCGTCCACGAAGACCAGGTCGCTGACGCTGAGCAGGCTGTAGTCGTTGTTTACCACCTGGTAGGGCGCCGCCGGCGTGTGGGTGTGATCGGCGGTGAGCACTCTGACCGGACCGAATGCGCCCATGTGCAGCCAGATCGTGGAGGAGCCAGGGCCGCCGTTGAAGAGGAATGTGATCGGCCGGTCGGCGGCGGGCACGCCGCGCTTGAAGTAAGCGACATAGAACATCGACGCTTCGGCGGTCGGGTTGGCTTTGTCCGCCGGCCCGGCATTGGGGTTCCAGCCCTTGGCATGCACGACGAGCGTGCCGGAGACGGCCCGGTAGGCGATGCGTGTACCGTTGACGGTGACCGATCCGGTCGTGCTCACCGCAGTCGGCTTGAAATCGGGGACGATTTTATTCTCGGCGGCGCGAACCGTGCCGATGCAACAGCCGATGACGACGGCGACCAGAATGGCGTTCTTCATCATGGGACCCCGCTTGAGAGATTGGCGGCTGGGCAGCCGTGCCCGCCGGCCGCCGACCGGGGCCATACTCTACACTGGGCACCCGCGACACCGCGCTCCGTTCGTCGCGCGTACCGTGCTTGCGATCTCAGATGCGCGGCCTCGGGGCGCAGCGGCCGGCGGCGTTACCAGCCTGGCCGGCCGGTATCGAGATCGACGTAACACCCGTGGAGGTCGGCCGGCGGAGATTCGAGCCAGTTGACAAGTCTCGTTGCGGCCTCGGCCGGGGTGGTGACGGCATCCGGTGCGCCCGAGGCGGTCAGCACCTGCCCGGGATGCACGGCGCAGACCTGCACGTGGCCCGGACGCAGCTCCTCGGCCATGCGCAGCGTCAGCATGTTCTGCGCGGCCTTGGCGATGGGATAGGCATACGAGAGCGGGCGCCCGTGGAAGAGTCCCGCCGCCGCGTGGGTGGTCGATCCGAATCGCGAGCTCACGTTCACGATCAGCGCGGGCTCGGCCCGCCGCAGGAATGGCAGCGCTGCCCGGCTTACCCGCAGCGCACCCAGGCAGTGCGTGTTCACGTGTGCCGCGATCTCCTCCTCGATACCGTCCTGCATCGCGCGGATCGATGCGCCGGTTCCCGCGTTATTGATCAGCAGATTCAAGCCGTCCCCGCAGCGCCCCAACGCGTCCCGGATGGCGGTGATCACCTCGGTACGGGCGACGTCGCCGATGATTGGTATTGCCGCGGCGCAGTGCCCGTGCAGCGCCTCGACGGCTTGCGGTGTGCGCACCAGTCCGTGCACCCGGTAGCCCCGGTTCGCAAGGCAGACCACGAGCGCTTCGCCGAGACCTCGGCTCGCTCCGGTCACAAGGGCCGTTTTCATCACGCGCGCTCCTCGCAGGTCCTGGACAGACATCCAAACCTACACGCTCTCTCGCGGCAGACAAGAGCTGGTATGCTGCGGCAGGCGCAATGAGCGCGCTCCGCGAGCGCCGTCCCGCCTTCGTCTCGCGCGCGGCGACGCCCAACGTACGGAAGTCAGTGCATGTCATCAGCACGCCATCGGGTCAAGGTCGAGAGTCTCTTGCAGTTCGCGGTCGAGGTGCTGACGAGCATGGGCGTGCCGCACGACGACGCACTCATGCTGGCGGACAGCCTGGTGACCGCGGAGCGCTGGGGGCACGCCTCGCACGGCATGCTGCGGCTGCCCTGGTACGTGACCCGGCTGCGCAGCGGCGCGATGACACCGGTCACGCGCTGCGAGCGGGTGG
>JAJXWE010000039.1:3044-8823 GCA_021781775.1 Pseudomonadota bacterium
GTGGTTCAGGGTGCGATCGCGGTGCTCGACGGTCATGAAGGAATCGGCCAGGTCCTGGCCCGGGAGGCGACGCGGCTCGGCGTGGAGCGGGCACGTGCTCACGGCGTGAGCGCGGTGGCGGTGCGCAACTCCAATCATTTCGGTACGGCTGCTTACTTCACACGGTGGTCCGCCGAGCAGGGATGCGTGGCGCTGCTCGCGACGAATGCGAGTCCTGCGATGGCGCCCTGGGGCGGACGCGTGAAGGCCCTCGGCACGAACCCCTGGTCCATCGCCGCACCCGCGGGGCGGCACGGCGTCGCGGTCATGGACATGGCCAACACCGCGGTGGCGCGCGGCAAGATCTATGCAGCGGCTGCGCGCAAGGAGCCGATCCCGGCAACCTGGGCTGCGGACGCACACGGCGTGCCGACCTCGGACGCGCAGGCCGCCATCGAGGGGCTGATCCTGCCCATGGCCGGGCACAAAGGCTACGTGATCTCTTTCATGATGGACGTGCTCGCCGGCGTTTTGACGGGCAGCCAGTTCGGTGCGAACGTGGCCGGTCCCTACGAGCCGGACCGGCACAGCGGCTGTGGTCATCTGCTGATCACGATCGACGTCGAGTCGATGATGCCGCGCGCCGAGTTCGAGCGCCGGCTCGAGGAGCTGATCGAGGCGACCAAGGCGGTGCCGCGGGCGCCGGGGGTCGATGAGATTTTCTTTCCCGGAGAGCTGGAAGCGCTTCACGATGCGCGCGCTGCCCGGCACGGCATCGATCTACCGGAGACGACCTGGGACAGCCTGAGGCAACTGGCGGCCGAGACCGGCGCTGCGCTCGCGGCCGGCCGCATTGGGGCACAGACCGCATGATTGCACTCATCGTCAGCCTCGAGGTCCACGCCGATCAGCTGGAGACGTTCCTTGCGGCGATCCGGGAAAACGCGCAACGCACGTTCAACGACGAGCAAGGCTGCCGCTACTTCGATGTGACCCAGGACGCAGCGCGACCGACTCACTTCGTCTTCTACGAGGTGTACGACGATGAGGCGGCGCTGGCGGCGCATCGCGCGGCGCCGCACTTCGCTGCGTGGCGTCAGGCCGCCGAGCGCTGCGTGGTGGCGGGGAGTCAGGTCAACACGGTCTGCCGACGGCTACTGCACTTCGGCTGACGCGCGCGCCGCGGTCCCGGGCGCCGCGCGTCAGTCTTGAGTCAGCCGCTCGAGCTGCTCGAGCTGCCTCTGCAGCAACCGCTGCCGCTCCAGGAGTTCGATCGCCAGTACTGCTCCGCTGACGTTCACGCCTAGATCCTGGATCAGCCGTCCCGCCAGCGCCAGGCGGGGCAGGGCGCCGGCGGGCACCTGCCAGTCCGGCGGCGCGCCGCCGCGTGGGCTGACCAACCCGAGGTCGGCGAGCTCCATCACGACCTCGAGCTCGATCCGGCAGAGCCGGCAGGCCTCGACTGCAGCGATCCAATCGCCCTCGCCGAGCACGCGAACCTGGTACACCTCGATGCATTCGCTCACGACGTTACCTCCTGACGTCGGAGCGAGAATGGAATCCCACGAGCTGCGTGCGCATGCTCTCGTACAGCGTGCGCGCCTCGGGCGAATCGGCGGGCGGCAGAACCACCTTCAGCTGCACGTACGCATCGCCCGGGGGCTGCCCCGGCAGGCCGCGCCCCCGCAGCCGCAGTTTCTGACCGGATTGTGCGCCGGCCGGAACTTGCATCTCGACTGGACCGCCCAGGGTCGGTACCGTAACGCTTGCGCCCAAGGCAGCTTCCCACGGCGCCACGGGCAGCGTGAGGGTCACGTTCCGTCCATCCAGCTGGTAGAGGCGGTGAGGACGTACGTGTACCTCGAGGTACAGGTCGCCCGACCGGCCGCCGCCGGGGACCGCCTCTCCCTGGCCGGCCAGCCGGATGAGCTGACCGTCGGTGACGCCGGATGGAATGCTGACGCGCACCGTGTGGGTGCGCAGCTCCACGCTGCCGTCCGTCTTCATCTCGGGCCGCTTCAGCTCGAGGGTCCGCGTGCCGCCCCCGAAGACTTCCTCGAGCTCTACGTCTATCCGCGCGTGGTGATCGCGTCCGCCCGCGCTCTGCCGCCGACCGGTCCCGCCGAACGGACTGCGCCCGCCGAACAGCTGTGAGAAGAACTCGCTGAAGCCCTGCTCTTCGAAGGCATGGGCACCGCCTGCACCGCGTGTTCCGGCGCCGCCGCCGAACTCAAAGCCGCTCGCCCAGTCCGGCGGTGGGCGGAACTGCTCGCCGGACTTCCACTCGCTGCCCAGTTGATCGTAGGCGGCGCGCTTCTCGGGGTCCTTCAGCACCTCGTAGGCTTCCTTCACCTCCTTGAATTTGCTCTCGGCATCCTTCTCCTTGCTGACGTCAGGATGGTACTTGCGCGCCAGCCGGCGGTACGACTTCTTGATCTGTTCGGCCGTGGCCGTCCGCGCCACACCCAGAATCTTGTAGTAGTCCCGGTATTCCATGAGCGACCCGGCCCTCTCGGAAAAGGTTGACGACACGCTGTCCCTGAGAGTGGGGGCGGCGTGCCGCGAAGCCAAGCCCCGGCCGCTTGAATCGCGCCACTTGCGCCCCATACACATGAAATGAACGCCGCAACTGAAGCCGCCGGCGGCCTGCTGGTCGCCTGCCCGCAATGTCACTCGCTGGTCCGCGTGCCCGAAGCCCGGGCTGGCGAGCATCCCAAGTGTCCGCGCTGCAAGGCGCCCCTGCTGACCGGCGAGCCGGTGGCGCTGGATGCCGCCGGGTTCGTCGCGCACGTCCAGCGGGCGACGCTGCCGGTGCTGGTGGATTTCTGGGCGCCGTGGTGCGGACCGTGCCGCATGATGGCCCCGGTGCTCGACCGCGCGGCGGCCGAGCGGGCCACCGCGCTGCGCGTGGCGAAGGTCAACACCGACGAGCAGCAGCAGCTGGCCGGACAATTTGGCATCCGCAGTATTCCGACGCTCATCCTGTTCCGCGGCGGGCGCGAGCTCGCCCGTCACTCCGGCGCGGTGGATGCAACGACACTCGGCCGCTGGCTGGACCGCGCGCTCGCCTGAGTGCCGCGGAGCCGGGCCTGGCCGACCGCTTTGGGTTCAGGACACGCTTTCCGCGCTGTAGCGCGCCAGCAGTCCCGTTCGCAGCGCGTAGCGGAACACCCGCGTGAAGAAATAGCCCGCCAGCAGGTTGTCGAGGACCGCGAGCGCGGCGCCGACGAGGAGATCGCCCGGCGGGAGCGCTTGGCCGGCGAGCAGTGTGCGCATGCCCTGAAACACGTACGAGGGCGGAAGGACCCGGGCAACCGCCTGCATCCACTGCGGTAGGGTGGACAACGGGTAGAACACGCCGACGAACGGCGAGAGCAGCGCGGGCATCGGCCAGATCAGCCACTCCGAGGCCGGCCCCAACCGCAGCACCAGCGCGCTGGCGAGGATGCCGAGCGCGATGCCGAAGCTGAACAGCACCAGCAGGAACGGGATCAGCATCAGCCCGAGCGAGAAGAACGACAGGCCGAATACGCTCGAGGCCAGCGCCAGCATCACGGCGAGGCCGACCGCGCTGGTGCCGATGCTGGTGATCACCAGACCCATGATGTACTGCGGCGTCGTCAGCGGCGTGGCGAACAGGTTGAGGAAGTTCTTCGACCACACGTCCTCGAGGAACGCGGTGCTCACGCCTTGCATGATCCGGGTGAAGAAGTCCCAGAGCAGCACCGCGCCGAGCAGGCTCGGCACATAGTTGAACCGTCCATCGCTCATCGAGTTGAGATAGCGCGTGATGAAGCCCCACACGACGATGTCGATCGCCACCCAGGCGAACATCGGCAGCGCGCGGACCGGGCTGCCGCGGATCAGGTAGAACTGGCGCAGCAGGATGCCGGCGACCGGACGAGCTCTCAACCGAGGTGCTCCACTGGGTCGCCGAGCGGCTCGCGCGCCAGGCGGATGAACAGTTCCTCCAGCGTGGCCGCGCCGTGTTGCGCGGGGAGCCGACGGGGATCGCCCTCAAGCAGGATCTTCCCACGGGAGAGAAACAGCACGCGGTCGCAGACTGCTTCGACTTCGTACATGTTGTGCGAAGTCCAGAGTATGCCGCAATCGCCCGCGACGGCGAACTCGCGGATGCGCGCACGGATCGTCTGCGCCGCGGAGGGATCGAGCGACGCCGTTGGTTCATCGAGCAGCAGCAGTCGCGGCCGGTTGAGCATTGCTTTGGCGAGCGCGACCCGCGTCTGCTCGCCCGAGGAGAGCAGGCCGCACTTGGTGTTTCTCAGGCGCAGCAGATCGAAGGACTCGAGCAGCGCCTCGACTCGTTCTCCGAGGCGCGCCACGCTGTACACCAGGCCGAAGAATCTCAGGTTCTGCTCGACGGTGAGGTTGCCGGGCAGCGCCGCGTAGACGGCCGAGAAGTTCGCCTGCGCCAGCGCTGCTGCCCGATGGCGCTGCAGGTCGATACCCGCGATGTGGATGCGGCCGGTGGTCGGGCTCAGCACCCCGAGGATCATGTTGATCGTGGTGGTCTTGCCGGCGCCGTTCGGGCCGAGCAGGCCGACCACCTCGCGGCGGCGCACCTCGAACGAGACTCGATCGACCGCGGCGGTCTCGCCGTACCGTTTGTACAGATCCGCGACGCTGAGCACGACATCGGCATCGGCTGGATTGGATGCGGCACGGGATTCGGACGCGCGGCGAGGGTCGGGCGGGGCTTGCATCGCCGGCACGATATCAGCACGCAGCGCCGGGCGGGAGGGCAGGGCGCCGCGCCCGGACGTGTTTGCCGTTGCGCGCGCGTGCAACTTTCCCCGGACCTCGTGTGTTCTTGCGGCATCACACGGGAGATTTCGCCATGAATACGATGCCGAGACTGATTGCTGCCGCACTTGCCGTGGTCATGACCGCCGCCGGTACTGCGCTTGCCTTCGCCCCCGCCGCCTTCGCGCACCCGGCGCCGGCCATTTCCGGCACCACAATTGCACGCGTGTCGCCCGCGCTGCATGTGCAGGTTCCGGGCGCTGCCCTGGCCGACTCGCGTCGGGACACGGTCTCGCCCGCCAGGGGCTGAGGCGTGTTCCGGTGCGCCGCAGAGCCGACGTGGATGCCGAGCGAGCGGCTCGCGTGTTGCGCAACCCATCGGGGCTCTCGAGTAATCAGCGTCGCGGGTTGCAACGCGCGCCGCGCGGGCGGCGGTGTTGGGCAAGGCCAGGAGAGCGTGAGTGGGCGCCCCGCCGGGGGGGGCGGATGGGCGGCAGGTTATTCGGGCAGCGCGACGCCCGAGCCGCCCATCTCGGCAGGCAGGTCTTTCATCTTCGGCTGGCCGTCGTGGATGTGCAGGACCGTTTCCTGGTAATGCACGTGAACGGCCGGACGGAATGCCAGCGTCGGCAGCACGGCGGCGTAGACGTCGATCAGGCCGAAGCCGGGATGATCCGTGAACAGGTGGCCGCCGCAGTCCTTGCACCACTTGCGGTGACTCTGCGCGGTCTTGTGGTAGCTGCCGATCGCCTCGGCGCCGGCGGTGATCTTGAACGCCTCGGGCTTCCAGAGTGAGAAGGCGTTGACGGGGCCTGCGGACCAGTGCCGGCATGACTCGCAGTGACAGTAGCCCATAGCGACCGGTTCGCCGGTCACCTGGAAGCGGACGCGGCCGCAGAAGCACTGCCCCTGATGTACCGTTGCGTTCACGCGCACTCTCCATGCAATCCGATGCATTTCAGCATAGGTCCGGCACCGGCAGGCGTCAATCGCAGTCGCCGCGCGCACCGCGGCCCGGACACGAGTCTCGAGGCGG
>JAJXWE010000040.1 GCA_021781775.1 Pseudomonadota bacterium
GGACCCCAGTGATGGAGCGGTCCTGCTCGACGGTCGGGACCTGCGTGAATTGAGCCTGCGCTTCGTGCGTACGCGCGTGGCGCTCATTCCCCAGGAGCCTCTGCTCTTCCACGCGCCGCTTTGGGCAAATATCGCCTATGGACGGGAGGGAGCAGACCGGAACGATGCTCTCGCCGCGGCGATAGCTGCGGGTGTCGAGGAGGTGATCGCTGCGCTGCCGGGCGGATTCGATGCGATGCTGGGCGAGCGAGGCACGACGCTTTCGGGAGGGCAGCGCCAGTGCATCGCGGTGGCACGCGCGATGCTGAGCGATGCGGCCGTGGTGATCTTTGATGAGCCGAGCAGCAGCATAGACCCTGTGACGGAGCGCCGGCTGATGCATGCCCTGAGGGTTCTGGCACAACGGCGGGCGGTGATGCTGATCGCGCACCGGCTGGCGACGGTTGCCACAGCGGACACTATTCTCGTTTTGGATCGGGGCTGCATCGTGCAACGCGGAAGTCACGAGGAATTACTCGCCACGGCGGGGTGCTATGCCGAGTCGTGGCGGGCGCATAGCGACAGCGCGATGGGGCCACAACTGCGGCTGGTCGTGGCATCATGATCAGAGCACGCGACTCTCGCCGGCGCCTGAGCGGGCGCCTCGGCATCCTCGTCGTCTCCTTAGGGACTGTTACGCTCGCGGCACACGCCGATCCGTGGGTACCGTCGGCCGGGGACGGATGGACTGACCTGATGGTGCGTCAATACGACGCGACGCGGGTATTTCTTCCGGGTCAATACAGCCAGAGCACCGTGCCAGGCAGCGAGCTGCGTTACACGATGCTGCGCATGACCGGAACATACGGGCTCGGCCATCGGTTGTCGCTGGAATACGACCTGCGCGGGGCCCGGGTGGAGAAGACCCGCACGCACCATCATCTCACCACGACCCTCAGTGCCACGGGCGTCCAAGATCAGGAGATCGGGTTGAACCTGGCGTTGACCCAACGGCGCGGGTTCGCCGACTCGATCACGGTGAATGTGGTGGCCGCGACTGGATCGACGACGACGGTGCCGGCGCTGGGGGTCGGTCACACGGCCGTGGAGCCGGACTTCCAGGTCGGCTTCGCCGGCGCGCGCTGGCGCGTCTCGCTCCAGGCCGGCTCGCGCGTGTTCCTCGACAGCGGTGTCGCGCAGATGCGCGCCGATCTCGATCTGGGAATGCAGCTTTCCCGGCGCTTCGATCTCGGTGCGGAGCTTTTCTACGTGCGCACGGGCGGTGGTCCGTCGCCACTGCCGTTGACCGACAGCGCCGAGCGCTACGATCTGCTGCGTCCCGGGATCCGGCTCAAATACCGCGTGACGCGGGAACTGAAGCCGTACATCGAGTACGAGCAGGATCTGGCCGGCCAAGGCATCCACGCCGGCCGGCGCATCACGGTCGGCGTGTCGTACGCGTTCTGAACTCGGCAGTGCAATGCGATTGATCCTAGTGCGCCATGGCGAGACCCGCTGGAATCTGGACGGCCGCTACCAGGGGCGCGCCGACATCGACATTGCACCGCAGGGGCTGGCTACGGCGCGCCGGTTGGGTCAGGCCCTGCAAGGCGCCGAGGTCACCTCGGTGCTGACCAGTCCGCTGCGGCGCGCGGCGCAGACCGCGCTGCTGATCGGTACGGCGCTCGGGGGAATTGCGCCACTCGCCGACCCCAGATTGACCGAGATCGACTTCGGCGAATGGCAAGGTCTCACGCAGCAGGAAATCAAGCAGCGCTGGCCCGAGGCGCTGCGCAGCTGGAAGAGCGCGCCGGAGGCGTTCCGCTTCCCGGGTGGAGAGTCGCTCGGGGACGCGCTGGAGCGTCTGACCGCCTTTCTCCGCCAACCGCCGGGGATGGACTTGACTGCCGGCGGTGACGTGCTCGCAGTCTCCCACGCGGGTCCGATCCGGCTGGCGGGGCTGATCGCCGAGCGCCGGCCGCTCGGGGAATTCCGTGAAGTCGCTGTGTGCGCGGGCACACTCTACGCATTCGAATGGCGCGCAAGCGGCGATCTGTGCCGTGTGAGCTATCGATAACGAGCAAAGGAACGAGCATGAAGGTTACGATATTCGGATCGGGTTACGTCGGGCTGGTCACTGCGGCATGCCTTGCCGACGTCGGCAATCACATCATGTGCGTCGACGTCGATCAGAGAAAAATCGAGCGGCTCCGCCGCGGAGAAGTGCCGATACACGAGCCCGGGCTCGATGAGCTTATTGCGCGCAACGCCGCCGCAGGACGGTTGACGTTTACCGATGACCCGGACGCCGGCGTGTCACATGGACTATTCCAGATGATCGCGGTCGGCACGCCTCCAGATGAAGACGGGTCCGCCGATCTGCGGCACGTATTGGCGGTCGCCGAGACGATTGGGTCGCGCATGCGCGATTACCGGGTCATCATCACGAAATCGACCGTTCCTGTGGGTACCGGTGACAAGGTGAGCGCGGCGGTTTCGGCCGCGCTCACGCGCCGAGGCGTCGCGGTGGGATACGACATGGTCTCGAATCCGGAGTTTCTCAAGGAAGGCGCTGCGATCGCGGACTTCATGAAGCCGGACCGGATCGTCGTGGGTACCGACGGCGAGCGCGCCGTGCATCTCATGAGGGCGCTGTATGAGCCCTTTACGCGCAGCCACGACCGACTGCTGGCGATGGATCTGCGCTCGGCAGAGCTGACCAAGTACGCGGCGAACGCGATGCTTGCGACCCGCATCAGCTTCATGAATGAGCTGGCGCGCTTCGCCGAGGAAGCCGGAGCGGACATCGAAAGCGTGCGCCAGGGGATGGGTTCCGATCCGCGCATCGGCTACGCGTTCATTTATCCGGGTCTCGGTTATGGAGGGTCATGCTTTCCCAAGGACGTCAAGGCTCTGGTGCGCTCGGCTGCGGATGTTGGCTGCGATGCGGCCATCCTGAAGGCCGTCGAGGCAGTCAACGAGCGGCAGAAGCGGCGCCTGTTCGACAAGATGATGGGCCATTTCGGCAGTCTCGAGGGCAAAACGATTGCCATGTGGGGACTGGCGTTCAAACCCAATACGGACGACATGCGCGAGGCACCGAGCCGCGTGCTGCTCGAGCGCTTATGGGCGGCCGGTGCGAGGGTGCGCGCTTATGATCCGGTTGCGATGCGCGAAGCACGGTCCATCTACGGCGAGCGGGACGATTTCACCCTGTGCTCATCGGCCATGGAGACGCTTGAGGGTTGCGACGCTTTGGCGATCGTCACGGAATGGCCGGAATTTCGCAGTCCGGACCTGGAGGCCATGACACGGACAATGCGTGCGCCCGTGATGTTCGACGGCCGAAATCTGTACGATCCGACGATGCTGAAGGGGCTCGGCTGGCGCTACTACGCCATCGGGCGGGGCGAGACGGGACAGGTCTACGCGCGTACCGACGCCGCGGACCGGAGTGGCGCGGAGCGTAGCGTTGTGGCGGCCTGAAGGAGCGGTGTCGCGTATCGGCCGGCGGTGCATCATGCGAACATCGGATCGGCGTGAGGGTTGAATGCGTCGCCGTCAGCGCCATTCGACCGACATCGGCGGTTCCGAACGCAGGCGGTAGTTGATGCGCGCCTCGATCTGCGGTGGCGCCTCGTCGACCGGGATCGAAACGCTCCGGGTCGCTCCAGCAGTGGGGATGGCGGTGCAGGAATTAGGGGCCGATCAGCACATTCGTTCCCGCCGGCAGGGAACCCCGAGCAGCACATCCGGATTGACGGTGCGCCTGCCGCATCGCCCATGCGTTCGGTAGCATCAACCGGTCAGCGGCTCGATCAGACTCGGGTCGTCGTTGCGCGGGCTGTTCACCCGCAGGTTTACCGGCTGTGCGCCCATGCGCGGTGCCGGATAGGCGCCGAGGAGCGCGTGGGCCTGCTGCGGGGAGCCATCGAGCCACCCGGAAAACTGATCAGGGGCGAGAATCGCCGGCATGCGGCCTGGATGCGCGCCGGCATTGTGGATTTTGCGCAGCAATTCGTTGGCCGGCAGGGTAATGATGGCGCAGCTCTCGATGACTGCGCCGTCGGCCGACACGCTGCGGTCCCATATACTTGCGAACCCGAATAGCGGCTCGTCGGCAAGATGGATGAAGTAGGGCTGCTTGCGCCCGGTGCTCTCCAGGTGCCATTCGTAGAAGCCCGAGGCGAGCTGTATGCAGCGCTGACCGCGCTTCCAGGGGCCGCGCCATGCCGGTCCGCTCGTGAGCTTCTCGATCGTGGCATTGATGGTCGAGTATTTCGGCGGTACGCCGTGGGCGAAGAAGGGGATCAGTCCCCAGCGCATCATCACTCCCTCGTGTATCCCGTCTGCCGCTCGGACCACTGGTACGGATTGCGACGGAGCGACGTTGTAACGCGCCGAGAATTCCCAATGCACGCGGCCGAGTTGCAGTGCCCGCTCGAATTTTGCCTGCTGAGCCAGAATGTAACGCCCGCACATCAGCGCACTGTAGCCGAACATCGTCCGAGCAGCCATCGGCTCCTCGCAGTTCGCCTGCGCGATGAGCAAGGTGCCTTCGGTCAGTCAATGCGTTGCGTCATCCAGTGCTGCCGGACCACCGATGCTGCATGGACAGCGCACCGTCCGGCGGGAAAAGCTACGTCATGGCATTGCCGCTCGGTCCCTCGACTCGCTTGTCCGATCATCCCGATGCGCTGGTGGAACTGCGGTGCGGGGCGTGTGGACATCGGCGCGACGTTCGCGTCGACGCGCTCGCTCGCGTGGTGGGCTGGAACGCTCCGCTCGCGCAGCGACTGGAGCGTTTCCGCTGTTCACGTTGCGGTGCACGTCGGGTCGAAATTCGCTTCGGCTATGAGCGCAAGCCTCGAGGCTGGGTGAAAAACGCCTAGCGCGTCGCCCACGAACGCACGAATTGATGCCCCTCACGCCGGACGACGACGACCCTGCTTCGCCACAATCTGCGCGAGGCCGCTCAACTCGGTGGCGACCTCGCCGAGTAGATCGTCCGTGGAGACCAGTCCAAGGAGGCGCCCCTCGCGATCGACCACGGGGGCTCTGCGTACGCAGCGCGCCTGCAGGTGGCGGATCGCGCTCGCGATAGAGTCCTCGGCATCGAGTACCAGGGGCGTATGAGTCATGACATCCGCGACATGCAAGGCCGACAGCGCGCTCGAGCGACCGAGGCGGGTCCGTACGATGTCCCGGTCGGTGATGATACCGGCGACCCTGGCGTGTCCATCCTCCGGCTCGGTCACGACGATCGCACCGACGCCGCATTGCAGCATTGCCTCAGCGACCTGCTCGAGCGAAGCCGAAAGCGGCACCGTGACAGCCTGCTTACTCGCAATCTGACCGATGTTCATGATCGGATACCTCCGAGGCTCATTGACTCATGCGTGGACCTGCAGTGCCATGCGTATCAGTGCGGATGGTCCGAATGGTCCGTCAAGCGGATACTTTTGTTACTCGGAGGTCAGCCTATGCGTGTTGGAGATTTGTCGAGCCGCGAGGTTTACACGGTAGAGCCCGACGTGCCGCTCGTCGAGGCGGTTCGAGAGATGCATCGCCGGCATGTCGGCGCCGTCGTCGTCGCCGAAAGGCGGCACGATTCGCTGCGAGCGGTAGGCATCGTGACCGACCGCGACGTCATCCGGGGTGAAATAACCCGCCGTACCGACATCTTTTCCCTGGTTGTCAGTGACGTCATGAGCGCCAATCTGCTCGTACTGCCGGAGTCTTGCGGATTGTCCGAGGCGATCAGCGCACTGCGTCAATGGGGTGTACGCAGAGCGCCGGTGGTCGACGACCGAGGCGATCTCTGCGGAATGATCACGCTCGATGACCTGCTGCCGGCCGTGGCGCTCGAGCTCGAGGGCTTGGCAAAGTTGATTGGACGGCAGGCGCGACGCGAGCAGTGAGTTCTCTCTGCGTTCTTCATGCGTGTGGTCCGGGCGCGGCTCTCAGGATGCGACCCCGGACTCCATCGGACGACAGGTCGGCCAATTGAATCACGCCAATCCCCATATTAGGTAACTCTCCGGATCACGGCACGACAGCTACGGGCGTATACGCTCAAAACATGGTTCGACATCTGGAGAGCTGCCGTGAAATTCATCGTCATTTTTCTTGCGTTGGCGGGTGTGGCGGCGCTTGCGCTGCCGCGTGAGGCGCTGGCGCAGCCTGCCGACGCCTTCAGCCGGGTCTATGACCTGAACACCGTCGAGACCGTCTGGGGACGGGTGCTTGCCGTGCAGCGTATTGCCGGTTCCCGACGGGGCTCGTACGGTGAGCATCTCATTCTCAAAACCCGCACCGGCCGTCTCGTGGTGCATCTCGGCCCGGACTGGTTCATGCAGCGCCAGACGCTGCAAATCAAGCTGGATGATGAGCTGATGATCACCGGCTCGCGGGCGCTGCTCGGAGGCAAGCCGGTATTAATCGCCGCGCGCATCAGCAAAGCGCGCGAAACACTGATTCTGCGCGACGCTCAGGGGCTGCCCGTCTGGCGTGGTTCGCGTAATCCTTAATCAGAAATATGACGTCGGCCTCTCAGCGGCCGCCGATACCGAGGTGTGCAGTCGTGAAAACACAGCACGTTGCGCTCATTGCCGCAAGTCTCATCGCTGGCGCTGCCGTCGCGGCGGCTCCGCAGGTTCATTGGCAGGCGCTGCCGACTGTGGCGCCGGCGCCGGCTGACAATCCGACCACGCCGGCCCGCGTGGAGCTCGGGAAGATGTTGTTCTTCGATCCACGTCTGTCCTCGACCGGAACGGTGTCGTGCTTCTCCTGTCACAACGTGATGGAAGGTGGTGACGACCATCGGCCGGTGTCGATCGGCGTGGAGGCGCAGCGCGGTGGTCGGAACGCACCGACCGTATGGAATGCGGCGTTCCTTTCGGTGCAGTTCTGGGATGGGCGGGCTCCGACGCTCGAGGAACAGGCCAAGGGGCCGCCGGCGAACCCGGTGGAAATGGGGATGAAGAGCCTGACTACGGAGATCGAGCGAATCCGCCTCATCCCCGGCTACGCACCCTACTTCCACCAGGCGTTCGGGCCAGGCGATGTCATCACCATGGACAATGCCGCGAAGGCGATCGCCGCGTACGAGCGGACGCTCATCACTCCGGGAAGTGCCTATGACCGCTACGTTCAGGGCGATCACACCGCGTTGACCCCAGAGCAGGTTCGTGGCATGCAGGACTTCGCCTCGCTCGGCTGCGCGGGCTGTCACCAGGGTCCGAACTTCAGCGGTCCGCCGCTGCCGACCGGCACGGGATTCTTCGTGAAATTTCCCATTTATACTAATAACCCGTACGTGAGGAAATACGATCTGGAAAGCGACCTCGGCCGTTACGACGTGACGCATCAGGTTGCCGACAAGCACGTGTGGCGGGTCCCGGGGCTGCGCAATCTGGTGTACACGGCGCCCTACATGCACAACGGCTCGGTGAAGACTCTGCCCGAGGCAGTGCGCGTCATGGGGGCGACCCAGCTCAATCGCACGCTCTCCGAGGCGCGGGTCCGAGACATCACCGCGTTTCTGACCGCGCTTACCGGTCCGTTCCCCGATCAGACCATGCCACGCCTGCCGCCGACGCCGGGGGACCTTCTTGGCCGGTGAGTGCTTGAAGCGCATGGCAGTACGCGCTGCAGGTGACCACCGTGCCCGCAGCGTATCGCGCTCGCGAGTCTGATATGAAGCGCATCATCTGGTTCGTGGCCGTCAATATCGCCGTGCTGGTCACGGTGACCGCGATCGTCGCGGCACTGGGACTTGACCGGTATCTCGGCGCGTACGGTTTGAGCCTGGGCGGATTGCTTACGCTGAGCGCTGTGTTCGGATTTGGTGGTGCCTTCGTTTCGTTGGCGCTTTCCAAATGGTTCGCCATCCGTTCGATGGGAGTGCGGCTCATTGATGTTCCACACAGTTCCATTGAGAGCCGCGTGCTCACCGCGGTTGCCGATCACGCCCGGCGGTTGCGACTCGGGATGCCGGCAGTCGGGATCTTCGAGTCACAGCAGTTGAACGCATTTGCCACTGGCGCGCGCCGCAATCACGCCCTGGTGGCGGTGAGCAGCGCTCTGGCCGAAGTGATGGATTCCGAGCAGCTCGAGGCAGTGCTCGGTCACGAAATGACGCACGTCGCAAATGGCGACATGATTACGCTCGGCCTGCTGCAGGGGGTGCTCAACACCTTCGTCATTTTCCTGGCGCGAGTGATTGGGTCGGCAATTGACGGTCTAGTCGGTGGCCGGCGGGACGATGGAGGGCAGCGCGGCATCTTTTATTTCCTCATCGTGATCGCCCTGGAGATCCTCTTCGGTGTGCTCGCCACGTTGATCGTGATGGCATTTTCCCGCCACCGCGAATACCGAGCGGATGCGGGCGGCGCAGCGCTTGCCGGAACACAGAGCATGATCGGAGCACTACGCACCCTACAGCGCGATGCGGGCGCACAACTGCCCAGTCAATTGCGGGCGTTCGGTATCCACGGCGAGGCGCCCGGGGGCGTCCTTCGTCGACTGTTCATGAGCCATCCGCCGATCGAGGACCGCATCGCGGCGTTGGAGCAAGGCCGCCTGGGCGGGTGACTGGTTCGAGCGCGCTCGCGGCTCGGGGCGTGTTTCCCTGACTTCGGCTCTGCGGTGCGAGCGGCGTCGATTATTTCGCCTGCGAGGGCAGCTTGCGGGTCCGGCCGGCGATCATGAATCGACCGCGGCCCTGGTGGTGCAGCGTGCGCAGGGGTTCGCGTGGTGGACGGTACCAGGCTGCGAGGACCTGCATGACGAAGAAATTGTAGCGTGACATCAGGCGAGCATCGACGACGCGGC
>JAJXWE010000041.1 GCA_021781775.1 Pseudomonadota bacterium
GCGCTTCTGGGACGAGCACGGCCCGTTCCGCCCGCTGCATCAGCTCAATCCCGTGCGCGTGCGCTTCATCACCGAGCGCGCCGCCACCGCCGGCGCGCGCGCGCTCGATGTTGGCTGCGGCGGCGGTCTGGTGGCCGAGGCGCTCGCGCGTGCCGGCGCTACGGTCACCGGCATCGACCTGGCCGCCGGCATGATCGAGGTCGCCCGTCTGCACGCGGCCACCGAAGGCCTCTCGATCGACTACCGCGTCGCGGCGGCCGAGACGCTCGCGGCTGCGCAGCCGGGCGGATTCGACCTCGTCACCTGCCTGGAGATGCTCGAGCACGTGCCCGATCCGCAGGCGATGCTCGCCACGCTCGCCCGGCTGGTGCGCCCGGGCGGCTCGGTGTTCGTGTCCACGCTCAACCGCAATCTCAAGTCCTTCCTGGTGGCGATCGTCGGTGCGGAGTACCTGCTCTCGATCGTGCCGCGCGGCACGCACGAATACGAGCGGTTCATCCGCCCGAGCGAGCTCGACCGCTGGGCGCGCCCGGCAGGTCTCGCCGCGCGCGCCATCAGCGGGGTGAGTCTCGATCCGTTCGGCGGGGCGCGCCTCACCGCGGATCCCTCGGTCAACTACCTCGCGCACTTCGTGCGCGAGGCCTAGGTGACGCCGATGTCAGTGGCGCTTGCCGCCGCCACGCTCACCCTCGGGGCGCTGCTCGGCTTCCTGCTCGGCCAGCTGCGCGCGCTGAAACGTGGTGCGGCGCTGCGCGAGGCGCTGATGCTGGCGCGCGCGGAACTCGAGGCCGAACGGCGTGCGCAGAGTGAGCGCACCGCGACGCTCGGGCAGGCCGAACAGCGGCTGCGCGAGAGTTTCGAGTCGCTCGCCACCCAGGCCCTGAAGAACAACAGCGAGCTGTTCCTCGCCGTGGCGCGCGAATCGCTCGGCCGCGAGCAGACGCTCGCGCAGAGCGGCCTGAAGGAGCGCGAGACGGCGATCGCGCAGCTGGTCGAGCCGCTGCGCGCCGCGCTCGCGCAGACCGAGCAGCAGGTGCAGTCGCTCGAGCGCGAGCGGCGTGACGCGTACGCGGCGCTGCGCACCCAGATCGAGTCGCTCGCGAGCGGCCAGAGCCAGCTGCAGCGTGAGACGCGCAACCTCGTCACCGCGCTGCGCCGTCCCGAGGTGCGCGGCCGCTGGGGCGAAGTCACGCTGCGCCGACTGGTCGAACTCGCCGGCCTCAGCGAGCACTGCGACTTCACCGAGCAGGCACACCTCGAAGGCCCCGACGGGGCGCTGCGCCCGGACCTCGTGGTGCACATGCCCGAGTCGCGCGACCTGGTGATCGACGTGAAGACCCCGCTCGATGCCTATCTCGAGGCACTCGAGGCGCCGAGCGACGAGGCCCGCCAGAGCGCGCTGCGCCGCCACGCCCAGCAGCTCGAGGCGCACATCCGCCAGCTCGCCTCCAAGGCCTACTGGGCGCAGTTCGAGCACAGTCCGCAATTCGCGGTGCTGTTCCTGCCCGGCGATCAGTTCCTCGGCGCCGCCCTGGCCGAGCGTCCCGATCTGATCGAAGGTGCGCTCACGCAGAACATCATCATCGCCACGCCCTCGACGCTGATGGCGTTGCTGAAGACGGTGGCCTACGGCTGGCGCCAGAGTGCCATGGCCGACAACGCCGCTCTAATCCGCGGGCTCGGGCAGGAGCTGCATCGGCGCCTCGGCAGCTTCATCGCGCACCTGCAGCGCATGGGTCAGCGGCTCGATGCCGCCGTCGATGCCTACAACTCCGCGGTGGGATCCCTCGAGCGGCAGGTGCTGCCGCAGGCGCGTCGCTTCAGCGAGCTCGGCGTGCCGACCGAGGCGCCGCTCGCCGAACTCGAGCCGCTCGAGCAGCCCGTGCGTACGCTGAGCGTGCGAGCCCCCGGCGAGAGCGGCTCAGGGCAGCCCTGAGCCGACGTCGCTCGCGGCCTCGCTCTCCGGCGGCGCGAGCAGTCTGGCCAGCTCCTGCGGCGCGAGCGCGCGGAAATGTCCGCGCGGCAACGCCCGTTCGAGCTGCAGCGTGCCGAGCTGCGTGCGCAGCACGCGGCTGACGCGCGCGCCCTGGCGCTCGAACAGCTGCCGAACGTCCTTGCCGCTCGCCCCGCGCGCGCGCAGCGCGTACCAGCGATTGGTGCCCTCGCCGCCGGCGCCCTCGCAGCCGAGCACCTGCAGGTGCGCACCGCTGTCGAGTGCACCCCCGAGCACGCCTGCGAGCTGCGCCTCGGTGAGCTCCCCCAGCACCCGCACGCTGAACGCGATCGGCCAGTGGCGCACGCGCCGCTGCAGCTGCGCGGCGCATTCCCCGTCCGTGCAGAGCAGCTCCAGCCCACCGTCGATCCGAGGCATGGGACTCACCACGATGACGCGCCGGCCGGCCCGTCGCGGCAACCGCTCCAGCAACGGCACCGACTCGGCCGCATCGTCCGGAGCCTGGTCGAGCCGCTCGCCGCTCGAGCGGTGATAGAGAAAGGCGGCGCCGCCGCTGGCCGGCTCGCGCTGGCGAATGAGCCGCCCGTCGAGGCGCACCTGGTCGGCTGCGGCGACCCGCATCCCCAGGCTCGCCGGCTCGCCGTTAACGGTCAGTCGTCCGGCCCGGATCCAGCCCTCCGCCTCGCGCCGCGAGGCGAGTCCGGCGCGGGCAAGGACCTTCTGCAGCCGCTCGGGCGGCGCGTGCCGCTCGGTACGCGCGGCGCGAGCCCCACTGCGGCGCCGCGGTGGTCGTGGCATGTCTCAGCCGGCTCCGTCGGCGGCCGCGAGCAGGCGCCCCGGGGGCTCCTCCTCGTCCGCTGCGCCGCTCTCGAGCGGCCCGGCCTGCGGCGTCAGCGTCTCGCGCTCCGCGCCAGGCGGCTCGTCCCGGCCCGCGTTGGGCCCGGCCGGCTCGGCGGCGGGCGAATCGGCCTGCGCCGGGGTTGCCTCCCCCTCGGGCACGGCCGCGGCATCCGCCGGCAGATCAAGCTGCAGGTTCAGCTCCGAGAGCGCCTTCAACTCCGACAGCGGCGGCAGATCATCGAGGCTCGTGAGCCCGAAATAATCCAGGAACTCGCGCGTGGTGCCGAGCAGCTCCGGCCGGCCCGGCACGTCGCGCTGGCCGACCACGCGAATCCAGTTGCGCTCGAGCAGAGTCTTGACGATGTTGGGATTGACCGCCACGCCGCGCACGTCCTCGATCTCCCCGCGGGTGATCGGCTGGCGGTAGGCGATCAGCGCCAGTGTCTCGAGCAGCGCGCGCGAGTAGCGCGCCGGACGCTCCGGCCAGAGCCGCGAGACCTCGGCGGCGAACTCGCGGCGCACCTGGATGCGCCAGCCCGAGGCCGTCTGCTTCAGCTCGATGCCCCGCTCGGCGTACTCGGCCCCGAGCTGCTCGAGGGCGGCGCAGAGTACGGCCTCCCCGGGTCGCGAGGTCTCGTCGAACAGCTGCTCGAGCTCACTCACGGTGAGCGGCCGCCCGGCCGCGAGCAGCGCCGCTTCGATCACGTTGCGTACGTACGATTCAATCATCAGCATTCTCTTCGGTGTCGCCTTGCGCCGCCGCCGCGGCCGGCCCGGAGTCCGCCGGCAGGTCCTGCGCGTCCGCCGCACCCACGACGCGCAGCTGCGGGGCGGGTTTGCCGGAACGTACGTGCAGGGGCGCGTACGGCTCGGACTGCACGATATCGATCAGCCCCTCGCGCACCAGCTCAAGGAGGGCCATGAAGGTGACCGTCACCCCCATGCGTCCTTCCTCGGGCCGGAACAGGCGGACGAATTCCACGAATCCATCGCCCGCCAGGGAGGCGAGGATGTTGCCCATGCGCTCACGCACCGAGAGCGGCTCGCGCCGGATGTGATGGTGCGCGAACATCTCAGTGCGCACGACCACATCCTGGAACGCCAGCAGCATCTCCTTGAGCGTCACCTGCGCCAGCGGACGCACCACCTGGCGGTCGCGCAGTTCGGCCGCGGCGGCAAAGTGATCGCGCTCGAGGCGCGGCAGCGCGTCGATCTCCTCTGCGGCGCGCTTGAAGCGCTCGTATTCCTGCAGCCGGCGCACCAGCTCGGCGCGCGGATCCTCCTCGCCGTCCGGCACGGTGCTCCTCGGGCGCGGCAGCAGCATGCGCGACTTGATCTCTGCGAGCGTCGCGGCCATCACCAGGTACTCCCCGGCGAGTTCGAGCTGCAGGTCCTGCATCAGCTCGATGTAGCGCATGTACTGGCGGGTGATCTCCGCCAGCGGGATGTCCAGGATGTCCAGGTTCTGCCGCCGGATCAGGTACAGCAGCAGATCGAGCGGCCCCTCGAAGGCCTCGAGAAACACCTCGAGCGCCTGGGGCGGGATATACAGATCGCGCGGCAGGACCGTCACCGGCTCGCCGTTGACCACCGCGAAGGGCATCTCCACCTGCTCGGGCGCGGTGCCATGCGCGCTCTCGGGCGGTGTCTCGTTCGGCACGACCGCCAGTTCAGGATTCGGATCGCTCATCGGCGGCGTCAGTCGGTGCGCAGGTGCATCGCGCGACGCACGTCCTCGAGCGTCGCGCGGGCGGCATCGCGCGCCTTCTCGGCCCCCTCCGCCACGATGTCGCGCAGCAGCTCGGGGTTGTCGGTGTACTCCTGCGCGCGGCTGCGCATGCCGGTGACTTCCTCGACGATCTTGTCGATCACCGGCTGCTTGCACTCCAGGCAGCCGATGCCCGCCGAGCGGCAGCCCGCGTCGGCCCACTGGCGCACGTTCTCGGTGGAGTAGATGCGGTGCAGATCCCACACCGGGCAGCGCTGCGGATCGCCGGGGTCCGAGCGCCGCGCGCGCGCCGGATCGGTCTTCATGGCACGCAGCTTGCGGATCACCGACTGCGGATCCTCGCGCAGCTCGATGGTGTTGCCGTAGGACTTGGACATCTTGCGCCCGTCGAGTCCGGGCACCTTCGGCGTCTCGGTGAGCAGCGCCTGCGGCTCGGGCAGAATACTGACGCTCGTGCCTTCCAGGTACCCCAGCAGCCGGTCGCGGTCGGCCACCGTCAGGCGGCTCACCCCGCTCACCAGCGCCCGGGCGCGTTCCAGCGCCTCATGATCGCCACTCTCCTGGTATTTGCGTCGCAGCTGGCGGTAAAGCGTGGTGTTGCGCCCGCCGAGCCCCTTGATCGCCCGCTCGACCTTCTCCTCGAAATCCGGCTCGCGGCCGTAGAGGTGGTTGAAGCGGCGGGCGGTCTCGCGCGTGAGCTCCACGTGCGCCACCTGATCCTCTCCGACCGGCACGTGCTGGGCGCGATAGACCAGAATGTCCGCGCTCTGCAGCAGCGGGTAGCCCAGAAACCCGTAGGTGGCGAGGTCCAGGTCCTTCAGCTGCTCCTGCTGGTCCTTGTAGCTCGGCACGCGCTCGAGCCAGCCGAGCGGGGTGATCATCGACAGCAGCAGATGCAGCTCGGCGTGCTCGGGCACGTGGGACTGCACGAACAGCGTCGCGACCCCGGGATTGAGCCCCGCGGCCAGCCAGTCGATGAGCACGTCGTGCACGAACTGCGGCAACTGCGAGGTCTCGGCGTAGCCGGTGGTGAGCATGTGCCAGTCGGCGACGAAGAAGAAGCACTCGTACTCGTACTGCAGGCGAACCCAGTTGCGCAGCGCCCCGTGATAGTTGCCCAGGTGCAGCCGCCCCGTGGGCCGCATGCCGGACAGAACGCGCCCGCCGGGGGTGGGAGTGCTCATCGAACCTCGTCTCGTGCCATTAAACCTCCAGTATACCGTGTCCGCCGCTGCCGCCGAGGATGGGCGCGAGCGAGCCGCGCCCGGTGCGCACAATCGACGGTGGGCTCACCGACAGATCCACCACCGTCGTCGGCGTGACGCCGCAGTCGCCCCCGTCGAGCACCGCGTCGATCTCGTGCTCCAGGCGTTGCTGGATCTCCACGCCCGAGGTGAGCGGCTCGGCCTCCTCCGGCAGCAGCAGCGTGCTGCTCATGAGCGGCTCGCCGAGCTCGTGCATCAGCATGCGCGGCACCGGGTGGTCCGGGACACGCACCCCGATGGTGCGCCGCCGCGGGTTCTGCAGCCGGCGGGGCGTCTCGCGGGTCGCCTTGAGCAGGAAGGTATACGGGCCCGGCAGGCAGCTGCGCAGGATGCGGAACTGCCAGGTCTCCAGGCGCGCGAACCGTCCCACCTGGGCGAGGTCGGCGCACACCAGGGTGAAGTGGTGATGCTGGTCGGCGCGGCGGATGCGACGCACCCGCTCGAGGGCATGCACGTCCCCGAGGTGCCAGCCGAGCGCGTAGCACGAGTCCGTCGGGTAGGCGATGACCCCGCCGGCGCGCACGATGTCCGCCGCGATGCGGATCAGCCGGGCCTGCGGCGTCACCGGGTGCAGCTCGAGGTACTGGCTCACGTGCTCCCGCCTCCTTACCGGCCGGTCAGCGAACGCTCCGCGGAGGGAGCAACGGCGGTCGAGTGCGTTATGATACGCATTCTGCAACCGAGGCCGCGACCGCCGCTGCGCATGACCCCGATGCCCAAAGCCACACTGAGCGAGATCCGCACCGCGCTCGAGCTCAGCCTCGCGCCAGTTTCGCTCGAGGTCCGCGACGACAGCGCGCGGCACGAGGGACACGCCGGGGCACGCTCCGGCGGGCACTACCAGGTCGCGGTCGTCTCGGCGGCCTTCGCCGGTCGCACGCCGCTCGAGCGGCACCGCATGGTCTACCAGGCCCTCGAGCCGCTGATGGGCCGAGGCATCCACGCCGTGAACATCATTGCACAAGCCCCGCAGAGCCCGGGGCGCCCCGCAACCTGAACCGGACGGCGCCGCCCGCGGCGCCCTCCTCTTGCCATCCACCCAGCAACGAGAACCCCATGAAGCATCTCAGGATCCCCTTGATCGCGCTCGCCGTGCTCGGCCTCGCGGCCTGCCACACGAAGCCGACCGCCTCGGTTTCCCCGGCGGTGGCCACCGTCAATGGCGTGCCGATCACCCAGCAGTTCTACGACGCCTACATCAAGATGATCTCCGGCGGGCGCACCCCGAGCGAGCTCACGCCGCAGCAGCGGGCCATGGTGCTCGACGGACTGATCCGCGCCGAGACGGTGGCGCAGGCAGCGACCAAGCAGGGCCTCGACAAGGAGCCGCACACCCAGGCGATGCTCGAGCTCACCCGGCTCAACGTGCTGGAGCAGGCGCTTTCGGACAAGTACCTCGCGAGCGCTCAGCCGACCGATGCGCAGCTGCAGTCGATCTATGACCAGCAGCTCGCCAAGTTCCCCAAGCTCGAGTACCACGCGCGGCACATCCTGGTGAAGAGCCAGGCCGAGGCCGAGAAGATCATCCACCAGCTCGATCAGGATCACGGGCGCAACTTCGCGACGCTCGCGAAGGCCGACTCGATCGATCCGTCGAAGGCCAATGGCGGGGATCTGGGCTGGTTCCCGCTGAGCAACATGGTCCCGTCGTTCTCGGACGCGCTCGCCAAGCTCAAGGTCGGTCAGATCACTCAGGCCCCGGTGCACACGCGCTTCGGTTGGCACGTGATCGAGCTGCTCGGCACCCGGCCGATGCAGGCGCCGAGCTTCCAGGAGGTCAAGGCGCGTCTGATGCAGGCCGTCGAGAACAAGAAGTTCGGCGAGTACACGACCTCGCTGGTCAAGACGGCGAAGGTCGAAACCTACCTCGACCCGCAGACCGGTGAGCTCTCGAAGAAGGCTACCGCAGGCATGCCCGCCATCCCGGCTGAGCCGGCCGCCCCCGCGGGCGCCGCCGCTCCCGCTGCCGGCGCCCCGCCGAGCCCGTGACCGTCCGCGCCCCGGGCCGGCCAACGGGCCGGTCCGGGTGCGCCGGGCCTCAGCGTCGGTGCGCCTCGAGCAACCGACGCAGCCCTGCCTCATCGAGCACCGGCACCCCGAGGGCCTGCGCCTTCTCGAGCTTCGAGCCCGGGTCCTCTCCCGCCACCACGTAGTGCGTCTTCTTCGAGACGCTGCCGGCGACTTTCGCCCCGAGCGCACTCAGGGCCTGCTCGGCCTCGTACCGCGTCATGCCCGCGAGCGTGCCGGTCAGCACCACGGTGGTGCCGGCGAGCGGCAGCTGGGCTGCGTGCGCCTCGAGCGGCTCCCAGCGCACGCCGGCGGCGCGCAGTCGCCCGATGAGATCGCGATGCGCAGGTGCGGCGAAGAAGGCGCGCAACTGCGCCTACACCACCGGTCCGACGTCGGGAACCTGCTCGATCCGCTCGGGGTGTGAGCGGGCCGCCTCGATCAGCGCGTCGAGATCGCCGAAGTGGCGCGCCAGCGCGAGCGCGGTGGCCTCACCCACCTCGCGGATACCGAGCGCATACAGCAGCCGCGGCAGGGTCGTGTGCTTGCTGCGCTCGAGGGCATCGAGCAGGTTCGCCCCGGATTTCTCCCCCATCCGCTCCAGACCCTGCAGCTGCTCGGCCGTGAGCCCGTACAGATCCGCCGGCGAGCTCACCAGCCCGCCCTCGACGAGCTGGGCGACGAGCTTCTCGCCGAGCCCCTCGATGTCCATCGCCAGGCGGCTGGCGAAATGCCGGATCGCCTCCTGACGCTGGGCTGGACAGCTGAACCCGCCGGTGCAGCGGGCAACCGCCTCGCCCGCGGGCTTGAGCACCTCGGAGTGGCAGACCGGGCAGCGCTTCGGCAGCGTC
>JAJXWE010000042.1 GCA_021781775.1 Pseudomonadota bacterium
GCCCCCGCCCCGGCCGCGACGCTGGCCGGTCAGAGCCTGCAGCACCTGGCGGAAGTCATTCACGCGCAGGCCGCCAACATCAGCACGCGGGCCATCCTGACCGCGCTGACCGCCTATGAGCACGTGGCGAGCGCACATCTCACCGACAAGCCCCTGCTCACGATCGTCGACTACGCGCTGTCCTCGGCCAAGCGGCGCCTCGCCGTGGCCGACGTACGTACCGGCAAAGTTCTCTTCTACACGTACGTGGCGCACGGCAAGGGCAGCGGGACGACCTATGCCACGCGCTTCTCCAACCAGCCGGGCACTGATGCGAGCAGCCTCGGGGTGTACCTCACCGGCCAGACCTACTACGGCGAGCACGGCTACTCGTTGCGGCTGCGCGGGCTGGACCCGGGATTCAACAGCGCGGCCTATCGCCGCGACATCGTCGTGCACAGCGCCTGGTACGTGAGCAAGAGCTTCGCCCGCGACCACGGCCGCATGGGCCGCAGTTGGGGCTGCTTCGCGCTCAGCCCCAAAGTCGAGAGCGCCATCGTGCAGCTGATCCAGGGGCACACCGTGCTGGTCGGGTATTACCCCGATCCGAAGTGGCTGGCCGCCTCGCCCTTTCTCGGGGGGTAGGGCTGAAGGGGGCGGCCCGGCGAGGGCCATCGGTCGCGCTCCCTGCTCAGATCTTACCGGGATGGCCGGCCAGCTCCGCGCTCACGTGCGGCGGGGCCATGTCGGACTCCAACAGCGCCAGATAGCCGTCCCGCACGGCGATGACGATTCCGTGGCCGTAAACCTGGACGACCGTGCCGGGATTGTGCGGGTGCATCTCGTGCCATCCCGCGGCACGCTTCACGATGAGCCAGGTCCCATTGACGCTCGCGACACTGCCGGTGCGGCCGTAGGCGCGCACGTGCAGCAGCAGCTCGTCGACCGGCCGGGCGAAATCGATGAGCCGATCGTGCATCGTCGTTCGCGGCCAGTAGCTACCGCCTTCCTGCGGCACGGCGGTGCGCCACAACTCGGCAAAGTCCCTCGCGACGCGTTCAGCCAATCGTCTGCCGGCCATCTGCACGCGCAGGTTAAGCGACTCGTGGCACTCATCGAGGCGCAGCGCAAACGTCTCGGTGGCAAGGATGTCTCCGGCATCGATCGCCGCGCTCAGCCGGTGGCAGGCCACGCCCCAGAACGGGCGCTGCTCGAGAATCGCCCGGGGCAGAGGATAGGGGCCGCGCCCTTCGGGCAGCGGGGAGGGATGAAAGTTCACGGCGTGTTGGATCCCCGCCTCCCATGGCGGAATCTTCCAGTCGTACCCGGCGACGATGAGTGTCTCGCAGCTGGCGCGGCCGAGATCGGCGATGTCCTGCGGCGTGATGCGCGAGAGCTGGATCGAGGCACCCCGGCGCTCGGCGAACGCGATGCTCGAGTGTTGGGTGCCGAACTCCGGATCCCTGACGGGCACCGTGAACAGCTTCAGCGGTATCCATCCGGCCTGGCAGAACGACTCGAAGATGCCGATGTAGCGATCAATGGTGGCGATGGCGAAACGCATCGGACTGCCTGCAGTTGGGGTTGCACGCCACGGCGTGTCACACTACGGGGCCGCCGGGCGGGGTCATGAGGTGTGCCGTTGCAGGATATCAGACACGCGCGCTCGGCGGGTCAGTCCGCTGCAACGGCTCGTGCGGCGCGTCCTCGTGCTCCCGGGGGGCGGTTGGTCCGGCGTTGCGTCCGTCAACCTGTGCTGACCGCGTGCTGGGCGAACCAGACATTTCGGTGGCAGTGCGGATCGTCCACGACATGCTCGCGAAGCGCGAAGCCGTTTTCGGCGAGCAGCGCCGCATACTCCTGCGGGTCGAGACTCGCGTGATAGAGCGGCTCACCGTGCAGCCTGCCGATCGCCTCGCCGTGCCCGGTGCCACTGGTGAAGAGCAAAGCGGCGCCCGACGCGGCATGGCGCGCGAACGTCGGGAACATGGCGCGCTGATCGTTCGCACTCAGGTGGAAGAGACTGTTCCAGGCGATCAGGCCGTGGAATTGGGTGCCGAGTTCGAGCCCACGCATGTCGGCGAGGTACGCCGCTGCGGCGGGCAAGCGGCTGCGGAACAGCTCCATCATCATGCCCGAGGCATCGACGCCGGTTACAGTGAATCCCAGCGCGATGAGGGTTTGGGCAATGGGAGTTCCGCTGCCGCAGCCGACGTCCAAAACCGGCGCGGCGGCAGGCAATAGGCCGGCCAGGCGCTCGAGCCAATGCCGTTCCCGGGCAGTGCCGTCGGGCTGGCGCTCACGGCGGCGATCGACATCCCACTGCCGGCCGTGGGCGTCATACAGAGCGATGACTCGCTCGGCCGCTCGGTGCATGGAGTCAGCGGCCTGTCCGGTGAGTGATGGCAGACAGCCTCGATCGAGTCGCACACGGGCGCAAAGTTGGCGACCGACGCCTCGACGATCCTTCAATCGTGTGCTCGTTCATGACTCGTGGAGTGTGACAGGCCGCTCGAGCGCTGCAGCATGACTATATTCTCTCGGCGCGACGCTCGTCAGCGTGAGACGCTCGCCACCGCCGCGGCGGATGCCCGAGGCGCTCGGCAGGAGTTTCTGATTGCGCTCGCCGCTCCCAGGCGATGTCTCACGCCGGGCCCAGAGCGCCCCTGTGCTACAGTGCAGCGGTGAATCCCCGCGCCAAGGCAATCCTCATGAGCGTGCGACTGCTGTCGTTCGCTGTGTTCGCGACGAGTTGCGTTGCGCTGTCCGGCTGCGCGACGACGCACGCGTACACGCTGGCCAACGGCAAGAGCGCATACGAGGCGCAGTGCACGCTCTGGTTCCAGTGCGTTCATCAAGCGAAGGAAATGTGCCCGCACGGCTATGACCTGGTGAAAGGTCCGATGCGTCGGCAGCCCGCCTTGCCGAATGGGACCCGCACGGCCGGGCCCAGCCGGCTCGATTTCGTCTGCCGATAGCGCCTCGCGCTCCGTGCGGCGTTGGTGGAATCCAGGTCGAGACCCGCGGGCGGCGGTTCAGCGTGGGCATACAGCGCCGCGGTCCGCCCAGACTCAGACGCGTGATGGTGCCGCTCGGCCGGTTTGCCGGGCGCCCTCAACCGCGCGCGCCGGGACGCGAAGCAGTGCGATTCGCAACGCCGATCAGAAAGACGGCGCGAACGAGTCCTGCCGCGAAGATGACGAAGGCGGCCGGGATGATGATCGCAGCCAGCCCGATGGCGAGCGGACTGCCGGAATGCTCGGCGCGCTGGAGCCACGAGCCGCCGGCGCTCGAGCGTGCGCCCATGAGCACGTCAGCCAGAAAGGCGAGGGCGTCGGCGAGGACGGTCCATGCCAGCAGCTGCGCCCACTCGGCGGGTCGTTTGGGTGCCGACTTGCCGTGCCATGCGGGAAGACCTGCCATGGCGAGCACGCCCAACAGTCCGAGCCAGCCCAGGGCGCTGATGTGCGCATGCGGCACGAGGGCTGCGAGGACGCCGATCATTGCAGCCAGCGCCAGCAGACCGACCAGGTCGGCGATCCATTTCATGGCGAGCCTGCACGGCTCGGACAGCTCATGCCGGGATCCGGAATGTTCATGTGTCCTCCAGTGCAGTCACGCACAACGGCTTGAGCAGAAATCTGCGCCTCTGCATGCCGCACCCTCGATCAGCGGAACGAATCGTCCCTACCGGCGCTTGGCGAGGCGGCACGGCGGATGACTCCCCTGCGCTCGGCGTCTATCCCGGGCTTGCCTGCGCGGGCGAACTGTAGCGCGTTCTGGCGCGGGCTGGTCGGAAAACCGCGCAACGCGTCGGCGGCCGCCGCCGTGCTCCGAGCACGTCAATCGGCGCCGGGCTGCACGCGGTTGCAGCGTTGGCTGGCGCGCCCCGAGCCGTCCGATCACCGTCGGGCGCAACGAGATCGCTGCGGGCTTCGGCGTGCCCCCGGCCGATGCCGGGTCCGTCTCATGCGCCGAGGAGCACCGGGGCGGGGGTGATCCCCGGATGGGCGATCTGCGAGAGGCCCTGTCATCGGCAGACCGGGGTGCCGCAGGGACGGATCGAGGTGACGCTCGGTACAGAGCGTTATCGCTTGCCGGTGGGAGGCTGTCTTGGCCACGCTGTCGATGGGCGTGTCCGCTCGCTCGCGAACCGGTTGAAAACCAGCGCGCGATGTGCGGTGATGGTCGCGCTCGCCCACCCCCGGGCGATCAAACGCCAAGCGGCGCCGCGGAGAGCGCGATCGTTGGAGCCCATATCTCACCCAGATGCGGTCACAGTCGGGCCCGGGCAGGGCACGCGCCGGCATCGCGATTGCGTGCCGCGCGACGCGCCGGCGCTCTGTGCGATCTACAACCCCTACGTGACGCAAACGACGGTCACGTTCGAGGAAGTCGCGGTGTCCCCGAGGCAGATGAAGCGGCGCATCGCCGAGGTGACGCGGCGCTTCCCATGGATCGTATGCGAACAGAACGGCGCTGTGCTCGGCTATGCGTACGCAACGGCGTGGAAGTCCAGGTCCGCGTACCGTCACTCGGTCGAGACCACGATTTATCTGGACCGGAACCGGACGGGCGAAGGGATCGGGACGGAGCTCTACCGGACGCTCCTGGCCAGGCTGCGAGCGCAAGACGTTCACAGCATCGTCGGCGGTATCGCGCTGCCCAACGCGGCGAGCGTGGCGTTGCACGAGAAACTCGGTTTCCTGAAGGTCGCGCAGTTTCGCCAGATCGGCTTGAAGTTCGGTCAGCGGATCGACGTCGGATACTGGCAGCTAACCCTGTCTTAGCGGTCGCTCGGCGCTGCCGGACAGCGGCTCAACCGCGGTGCCGAGGCCGAAGTGATCCATGAGTTGCGCAGACACGGCGCGCCGCAGTTGCCGCGGCGCGCATACGCGCGGCTGCTGAATAACACGCTCACCCAGGCGGTCAGGAAGCCGTTGCCGCGTTTCGGGCTCGAGCAATCGAAGGCGTGCAAGCTGCGACCATCGCGAATTCGAGATTGCTGGAGGATTGAGGCGTCTGAGTTCAAGGTCAATGCCTGACGTGTTAAAGGGCCCGGAGATGGGGTCTATGATTCTCGAACCTCCAGTAGGCTGGAGCTGAAGATGATCATGACGAAGCTCACGAAGTACCCCGTCTGTGACACCGAGTCCTCGGCAGCGACGAGCCGCCGGGTGTGCCTTATCCTTCAACATTGAGCGCCCGGGCGGAATGCCCTCAAGCAGCCTCGAGTTGGCGGGCAGCCGCCTCGGCGGTATTTTCCGGCTTCGTGTTGAATGCGATGGCCGCCCCCGGCGCAGCCCTGTGCACCACGTTTGCCACCATCTCGAACAACAGAAGGCTTTTCGGCGGCAGCCTCAGACCGCCGCCAATCACTACGCAGTCGTAGGCGACCGCCCTAAGCGCCTTCTCAAGCATTGCGCGGCCGGCCCCGTCCGGCGTGATCATGCAGGTCTCGCCCACCCAGCCGCGCGCCTTGATCTGCTCGACCGCAATGGCGATGCCGGCGTTGATCTTTTCGGCGTCGAAGCCTGGCGGCAGGGACGGGTCGGTGAAATCGACGGTCTCAGGCTTCTGGCCGACAAAGAGGATGCGGGTCATTGAGGCTCTCCGTGATTTGGAATTACGCGATACGCGGGGGCTTGGCTGCCGAGATTGCGGCGCAAGAACTCGCTGATGTTGTCCAGGGCTTTACGCGCGGCGTGCAGCAATGCCACGTTCGACGGCGCGACGGGCAGTGGCCGTCGGAGCCGAGGTTGTTGCCGGCCACGGCTTCGCCGGTTTTCATGACGGATCTCCGGGGTTGCGAGCCGCCTGCTCCTCGAAGAAGGCGCGGAGCGTTCTCGGCTCACGCCCGAGGATCGCGGTCAGGGTCAGCGGATTGCCGCGCAGTCCGATGCGGTCGTAGTGATCGAACATGGGGCGCAAGGCCTGCGTCTCGGGAGGCAGGGCATCCGGGTCGATCCGGCGCGGCGTAATCCCGCGGCCCAGCACCTCGCCGATCATCGCAGCGACCTCACGCCGGTCGAGCCATCCCTCGGCGCACAGCTCGAAGGTCCCATAGAGCAGCCGTTCCTCGGTCAGCGCGATCGCCGCCGCCTCTGCGACGTCGCGATAGTCGACGCGACTGAAGCGCGTGTCGTTGGACCATGGCTCGGCGACGACGCCGGTCTTGACGATGCCGTCCCACGCCGCCGCATAGTTCTGGAACAGCACGGTCGGGTGCAGGAAGGTGTACTGGAGATCTGAGTTGAGTACCGCTTCCTCGACCGGCGTCTTCAGCGCGTGGTTGGGGAGTCCGGTGAGCACCGGATGGATCACTGAGGAGAACACCAGCCGCCGCACGCCGGCGTCGATCGCCGCAGCCACGAAGGCTCTGCCGACATCGGCTTCCTCGGGAAGCGCCGCCGGCGCGATGTAGAAGACGTGGTCGATTCCACGCAGTGCCGCAGCGATGCTGGCGGCGTCCCGGAGATCGCCGACCACCACCTCCCGTGCGCCGGCGGCGCGCACCGCGGGGGCGTGCGCAGGATTGTGGACCAGTCCGCGCACCGTTGCGCCGCGCTTGGCGAGCTCCGGAATGACCATGCCGGCGAACTTGCCGCCTGCACCCACCGCCAGGATTGTCTCGTTCATCGGTTCAATTCCTGTTGGGGCGCGCCCAATTGCACGCCGTGAAATCAATATAATGCAGAGGAAGATGAAAAGGCCGTCTCAATCATTGGACATACTGTCCCAATAACTGAGACAATACAGTCTTGCTCGACCTTAATAGCTTTCGCGTGTTCGAACGAGTCGCCGCCCTCAGGAGCTTTACGGCCGCGGCGCGGGCCCTCGGGATGCCGAAGTCCAACGTGAGCCGCTCGATCGCCAGGCTCGAGGCTGAACTCGGTGTTCGCCTGTTTCAGCGCACAACACGCGAGGTCGCTCTCACCCTCGCTGGTCAGGCGCTGCTCGAGCGGAGCGCAGAGATCACCGGCGTGCTCAACGAGACATTGGGCTATCTGGGAAGCCTCTCGGGACAACCCCGCGGGGCGCTCAAGGTCAGCGCGGGGATCGGGTTCGGCGTCAACGTCCTGGCCGAGCAGCTGCCCGACTTCCTGCTGCGCTATCCCGACATCGACATTGCGCTCGATCTGGAGAGCCGGACGGCCGACCTCGTCGGCGAGGCGATCGACGTCGCGGTTCGCCTGGGTCCGCTGCCAGACTCCGGGTTGGTTGCGGTGAAGCTCGGCGAGATGCACCGCTATCTCTGCGCCGCGCCCGCTTATCTGGAACGGCGCGGAGCACCGCAGTCCTTCGACGAGCTATCGCGTCACGACACGATCGACATGCCGTCGCCGGAGGGGCGCATCAGGCCGTGGATCTTCTCCCGTGGGGAGAAGACGGCTCGCCTCGAGATGACGCCGCGCGTCTCGGTCAACGAAGCGCTGACGATTCATCGGCTAGTATTGAATGGCGCCGGCCTGGGCATCCTGACGGGATACATCTGTGGACCTGAAATCGCGGCGGGGCGGCTGGTCCACCTTTTTCCGGAATGGTCGATAGCTCCCATCGAGGTGAGTCTGGTCTTCCCTTCGCGGCGCGAACTTGCACCCGCTGTCCGGGCATTCGTCGACTATATGAAAGAGGTCAATCGGTCGGGTTCATTGTGGATGAGTCGAACGTGAACCAACCCAGGCAAGCTGTGCCGCGCGGGGAATTACCTGGCCGGGTCCGCTACGCCTCGGGGTTCCGCCCTATGGGGGGCATCGCTACCCTGTGCTGGCGTAAGTTATTGATTATTGGCGCTCCCTACGGGATTCGAACCCGTGTTACAGCCTTGAGAGGGCTATGTCCTGGGCCTCTAGACGAAGGGAGCGCAGTCGGGCCGGCAACAGGAGCGCGGTATTATAGGTATCCTGATCCATTGCTCAAGCAGAAAGCGCAGAATTGAATTCCCCTGACGCGCGCGCAACAGCGCCCCATCACCCGCCCCGGATCATTCCGCGTGCGGAGCACACCGTTTCCCGTTCCCATATCTCCCCGAACGCCTTGCGGGTCCTGTACCGCCTGCGCGACGGGGGGTTCCAGGCCTTCCTGGTCGGCGGCTGCGTCCGCGACCTGCTCCTCGGCCTCGAGCCGAAGGACTTCGACGTCGCCACCGATGCGCTGCCGGAGCAGGTCAAGCGGCTGTTCCGCAACTGCCGCCTGGTCGGCCGGCGCTTCCGCCTCGCGCACGTGTTCTTCGGCCAGGAGATCATCGAAGTCGCCACGTTCCGGGCCGCCAGCGCCCCGGAGCAGGGTGAGGAGCCCGTCGAGGAGGACCTCGAGGAGCGCGATGCCGAAGGGGAGGAGCCCGAGGGTGAGCTGATCGATCAGGGTGGACCGCTCACCGAGGAGCGCGCGGCGCGCTTCGAGGTCGACCACCCTGGGCGCAGCGCACCACCCCCGGATGCCGACCTCGAGCGCATGTTCGATGCCAGCGGACGGATCCTGCGCGACAACGTCTACGGGACCGTCGACGATGACGTTTGGCGGCGCGACTTCACCGCTAATGCCCTTTATTACAACATCGCGGACTTCTCCATCTGGGACTACGTCGGCGGTGCCGAGGACATCGCCGCGCGGCGCCTGCGGCTGATCGGAGATCCGGAGACGCGCTACCGC
>JAJXWE010000001.1 GCA_021781775.1 Pseudomonadota bacterium
TCCCGCGGCTTGACGGGTCCGGTACGGACCGGTCTAATACGCGGCCCACCTCCGGCGGCCAGGTAGCTCAGTTGGTAGAGCAGCGGACTGAAAATCCGCGTGTCGGTGGTTCAATTCCGCCCCTGGCCACCATCCCCCTCTTGTCCCCGCTTTGCTGCCCTCCCCTCCACTGCGCTGGAGTTTACGTAAGTAATTGATCTACAAAGGACAATTGGCGAGATCAGCTCCTAAGTCACTGACGCCAGACGCTTGACAGCACGGCCAAGTTGGGGGCAACCTGCGGGGGCAAGTCGACGATTTTGAGGCCCTGGGGGCAACTGCCCGGGGGCAGCTGAAAACCGTCTTCCAGGGGTATCGGAGGAGCGGACATCATGCCAATCACTCACGTCGCCATCGTCAATGCGAAGCCGCGCGAGAAGCCCTACCGGCTCTTCGACGGCCGCGGGCTCTACCTCGAGGTCTCCCCCTCCGGCGGCCGCTGGTGGCGCTTCAAGTACCGCTTCCAGGGCAAAGAGAAGCGGATGTCGTTGGGGGTCTTCCCCGAGGTGAGCATCAAGGAAGCCCGCGAGACGCTGGATGATGTACGCCGGCAGCTGCGGGCCGGCGTCGATCCGGTCGAGGAGAGCAAGAAAAGGAAGCAGGGTATAGCGGCGAGCGCGCCACCGGCCGGCGATTCATTCGAGGCGGTCGCGCGTGAGTGGTTCGCCAAGCATTCGCCGGCGTGGGCGCCTGGCCATGGGGACAAGATCATCCGGCGCCTCGAACTCAATGTCTTCCCCTGGCTCGGCGCCAAGCCCATTGCCGGCATCAAGCCCCTCGAGCTCCTCGGCGTCATCCAGCGCATTGAGCAGCGCGGCGCCAACGAGACGGCCCATCGCGCCCTTCAGAACTGCGGACGGGTGTTCCGATACGCCGTGGCGACCGGTAGGGCGGAACGCGACATCACGCGCGACCTGATCGGCGCGCTCGCACCCGTGATCGAGCGACATCATGCGAGCATCGTCGAACCCCAGGCGGTGGGGGCGTTGCTGCGAGACATCGATGGCTACGCTGGCTCCGTGGTCGTGCGCTGTGCACTACGGGTCGCGCCGCTCGTCTTCGTCCGGCCCGGTGAGCTCAGGATGGCAGAGTGGTCCGAGTTCAACCTCGATGAGGGGGAGTGGAGGATTCCGGCGGCGCGCATGAAGATGAGAGCGCCGCACTTCGTTCCGCTGTCGACTCAGGCGGTGGAGATTCTGCGGGAGCTCCACCCGTTGACCGGCGACGGCCGGTATGTATTCCCGGGTGAGGCGAACCGCAGTCGGCCCATGAGCAACAACACGGTCAACGCCGCGCTCCGCAGGCTCGGCTACTCAAAGCGCGAGATGACCGGCCACGGCTTCCGGAGCATGGCCTCGACACTGCTCAATGAGCAGGGTTGGCACCCGGACGCGATCGAGCGGCAGCTGGCGCACCAGGAGCAGAACGAGATCCGTGCGGCGTACAACTACGCCAAGCACCTGCCGGAGCGGCGAAAGATGATGCAGGCGTGGGCGGACTATTTGGATCTACTCAAACGCACCGACGTACAAAATCCAAAGAGGACGGTGCCGGACGGTAAGTCCCAGAACCCGCAGGTTTCCGATCGCCACCAAGGGAGATGTGAGCGAACGGTACGGCTCTCATGAAAGATCCCGCAAAGAGCCCAACGTTTTCCGCGACGTCCACGCAGTCTCAGGGAAGGGCGCGGTGGGGTCACGATAGAGTCCGAGGAAACTCATCGCTATCGACTGACCCTCGCGCAGCACCGTCGCCGAATAGTTTGAAACTGAAAGCCGTATGGCCAGTCTGCGCGCGCTGCTGATCGATCTGGACGGGGTGGTTTACGAGGACGATCGCCTGGTGCCCGGTGCGCTTGAGGCGCTGAGCCGGCTTCGGGAGGAGTCAGTGCCTCATCTGTTCGTTACCAATACGTCCTCGAAGGCGCGAGGGGAATTGGCGACAAAGCTTGCCAATTTTGGGGTTGCGGCGGACGAGGAGCAGATCATCACGCCTACGGCAGCCGCCGCCGAGTGGATCATTCGCGAAGGCCATGAGCCGGCAGCATTGTTCCTGCAGTCATCCGCACGGCGAGACTTCGCTGGCGTGCGCTCGCTGCCGTTTGACGCCGAAGTCGGGGCCGGGAGCGTCGTCATCGGGGATCTCTGTTCGGCCTGGACCTTCGCCGAACTCAATCGGGCATTCCGTCTGCTGATGGATAATCCCAGGGCACCGCTGGTCGCGCTCGGTCGTACGCGCTACTGGTTGGCCTCCGATGGTCTTCGTCTCGACGTGGGACCCTTCGTGGCCGCGCTTGAGGAAGCCTCGGGCCGTGCGGCGGTGGTGCTGGGCAAGCCAGCGCCGGAGTTCTTCGGGATCGCTCTTCAACAGCTTGGCATTTCCGCGGAAGAGGCGGCAATGGTGGGCGATGATATTCATACGGACGTCGGAGCCGCGCTGCGCATCGGCATGAAGGGTGTGCTGGTGCGTACCGGAAAATTCCGCAATTCCGATCTTGAAACACCGGTCAGCCCAGACGCGGTGTTGAAATCCATCGCGGAGCTGCCTCACTGGTGGCGCATGCACAACTCTTATCCGCGTCCTGGCCAAAGGTCAAGGTTCCCGTAGAATGACTTCGGACGCTGACCGGACGCGAAGCGCGGCAAGTCCGACGGGAAAGGGGCGAGCCCGTAAGCGTTCTGCTTCGCAAAGTCCGCTCGGACACGGGCGTGCCGGATTCGTTGAGCTTGACAAGTCGCGAAGCGACCTAGCATTGTCTGTAGAGGGACTTCGCTGCTGCGTGTCACTGTCACTCCGGGCACAGCTTGCGTCCGATCCCGGGCAAGCGCATGGAGGATTTGATCAGCCCGCCGCACACGGCGCGATAGTCACGCCGAGGCGGGTGGCGGCAGCCGAATCGTCGCCAATGACGCGCACGATGCAAGTCCCTGATACCGTCGGTGAGCTTGCGAGGGTAGCTCACCGAAAAGACCCCGGTAATCCCGGGAGAAGTATCCCAAGTGCCAGAAGCCGAAGTGCATGGCCGCATCCGTCACCGAAGGGGCCGCGCGCAGCATGCGGCGCGCCCCATCGAGGCGTACGGCGCGCAGGAACTCGTGCGGACTCGATCCCAGAGTATTCTCGAAGCAATACTGCAAGGTCCTGCGGCTGACCCCCACCACTTTGCAGATCTCGGCGATCGATAACGGCTCGCATGAGCGGGCCTGGACTAGGTCGCGAACCCGCGCCACGATTTGCCAGCGCCGCCGCTCGCGTGCCGCCGACTCATGATCGAAGCGTGAGTCGAGCAGCAACCGCGCCACATTCGACAGGATACTCTTCCTGAGCGTAGCGCGCAGCGAGGGATCGCTCGCCAATCGCGCGGATCGGGTCGCCAAGTCCGTAACTGCCACGACGAACTGTCGCATTGCATTACAGCTCGCCTCGCCCACTCCGGCAACGTGCGCCCTTGAAAGCGCCGGGACGAGCCGGTCCCGATCCTCGCCACCGAGCAGATCCAGAAGCGCATCGCGCGGAACGGCAATACCGCTCATTATCAGTCCTGGTGGCGAACGGAATTCAAAACCGTCCCGTCCCGAAAACACGAATACTGCTGCTTGGGGCACCCTGGTCCCACAGAACACGGCAGGTGCGGTCATCCTCAGCGGTAGACCCACCGCGATTACGTCCTGTCCGAGCATTCCTCCCTGCAGGAGTGATTGGCTGGTGGACTCTATGAACAGACGGATCTCGTCGAGACAGCTCTCCGTCAGTGTGCCGGCGAACCGACCCGGCGAGAGTTGCAGGTAGCTTTGGTTCCAACCAGTTAGCAGCGCCGCCTGCTCGTCGGCGTCGCTGCTGTTCGCCGTCCGCAGCGTGAAATCCCCGGTTAGCTCTTGAGGCTGCGACATTTGACTGAAAGCCGTTCACGGAATTCCCGTACCCCCGGGGTGTCTAACCGTGCAGCCATCTGTAGTCTGGGCCATCGGCGGCGTGAGATCAAGAAGCGCCCACCGAGAGACGTTAGCGGACATCGGATATGAATCGACGCGACATTACGCAAATTGGACAAGTAGATCTGGATGCTTGCGGTAAGGAAAGCACGTCCTATGATCGCAAAGTCCAGCATAGGCAATGCAGTGGCCCCCGAACTACTCGCAGCGATCCGCAATGGATAGCCTCCGGTTCTCTGGCCCAGAGGAGGCTCGCGGTTCCACCTGAATGGCTTCAAGACCATGACCGCGGGGACTGGATTCGCGCCGCCAGAGCAGCACCACTGAGACGAACGCAACGGAGCTCAATATGCCAAAGTACCACAGCATTGCGTCATAGCCGCTTGGATGTGCAGGTCCAGCATGCGCACGGTCGGCGATCCATCCGGCGGTGATGTTGCTCAGCGCAAGACACAGGTTGAGCATCATGTCGGTGAAGCCGAAGGCGGTGCCGAGCCGGCGAGGCTCCACCAGCATGGCGGTCGCCGGCCAGATGATCGCGGGCACGACCGAGAAGCTGATTCCCATGAGCGCCGTCGAGATCCACAGGCTCCAGTGGGTGGTGCCGAGAATCAGGAACACCAGGGGCATCAGCAGCGCTCCGATCACCATCATGAGCGAGCGGCGACCGAACCGGTCGGCAAGGTAACCAAACACCGGGGTGGCGAAGATGGCCGCGAAGAACACCCAGCTGTTGGTGAGCCCGGCCTGCTGCAGCGTTAGGTCCTTTGCATCCTGGAAGTACTCGATCGCAAAGGTGCTGCGGAACGGGAAGAACACCGACGCGAACAGTACATTGAGACCCAGGATGTACCAGAAGGACAGATCGAAGCTCAGCAGGTCCGACCAGCGCAGGTACTTGGCGGGCGCCACGGGTGCGAGCCGTCCGGCCCTTCGCGCGGAACGGTCGACCAGACGGTAGATCTGCGCCGCGACGAAGCTCACCGCGGTCAGCAACGTTGCGAGCCAGAGCGGGGACTGCCAGCCGTGCAGATAGACAGCATGCGCCCAGTCCGGCGAGGTATCGGCGGCGTAGGAGCCGATCCTGGCACAGCTGAAGAACAGCGCCATGGCCAGCGCCGCCTGCTTCCCGGAGAACCACTGGGCGACGCCGGCCAGCAAGGCGACGAACAGGGTCTCCTCCGCGATTCCGAATATCATCCGTCCGAGCACCATGACCGCGTAGGGTTTGCCAACGGCGGTCAGCGCCGCTCCTCCAAGACACAGCGCCGCCGTCCAGGCCGCGACCCGGGCCGGTCCCAGGCGATCGATCAGTATGCCGCCCAGCAGCACCGTGATGGCATTCGGCAGGCTGAGCATCGCATTGAGAAACCCGATCTGCGCTTGGCTGAAGCCGCGCTCGGTGTGCAGGAGACTCGCGATCGGAGCGATGGCATCGAATTCGTAGTAGCAGCCCGCGATCGCCAGGCTGATGAGAGCCAGCACTCCCCAGCGGGAAAGGGGGCGTTCGGCGAACGGATCGGACGTTTCCGCCGCGGCGCTCAACGGATGCGAGCCCCCTGGCGCATCAGTTCCTTCTGCACTTCACCGACGTCGAGTCGATCAAAGGATTGGCCGGAGCGCACCGAGATCGCCGCCGCAGCACCCGCGCCCTGGCCGCTCACAGCGCAGCACATCATGTTTCGCACGGCGGCATGCGAGATCCGATCGCCGCCGATCGAACGTCCAGCCACCAGCAGGTGTCCGACACCCTTCGGCACCAGCGCGCGGTACGGCACGTGGAAGTAGCGCCCCGTGGTCGGCAGGATCAGCACTCCATAGCCGTCGATGAACTCCGGGAAAATGCCGATGGCATCGCCGAAGCGGGCCTCTCCACGCACGTCCTCTCCGGTCATGTTGTAGAGCGCATCGATCTTGCGTGTGTCGCGCACTCCGAGCGTCATGCCGAAGTTGCGCAGCTTCGCCTGCTCGCAGCCGGGCATGAAGTGCTTGAGCGCCTCGATGGCATGGATCGCCTGGCGCCGCCCTTCGATCTCGGCGGCCGTGAGATCGTTGGCGTCCGTACCGTCGACGTTCGCCAGATGAATGATGTTCAGATAGGTCAGGTCCCCCTGGTCGGTGACGCTGCCCCAAGTCCCCGCGAGCGTGCTCAGCTTCGCCGGGATCAGCCCCGCTTCCACGGCGCGCTTGAACGGCTTGCGCAGGAATGGGGAAAACAGCTCGTCTTCCTTGCCGCTCGTCTCAATGTCCCATTCGCTGTTGCCGGCCCAGTCGCGATAGGTCTGCGGATCGGCCTTGACCTGCTCGAGAAAGCGGACCTTGTTTACACCGGCCATGGAGAACATGACCGAGGCGGCCATCATCTGCTCACGCGGGCTTTTGTGCACTGCGGCCCCAGCGCGGGCCGCCACATCCGCATCCCCAGTCGCATCGATCACGCGCTTGGCCAGCAACGCTTCGCGCCCGGACTTGCTTTCCGTTATGACGCCGCGGATCAGGCCATCCTCCACGATCGGCGCCACGCAAAGCCGATGCAGAAACGGCGTGATGCCGGCTTCTTCGATCAGCACGTCCGCGACGTACTTGAACATCTCGGCATCCAGGGCATGACTGTCGGACTGAGGCTCGGGAGTGGCCGCTCCCATGGCCTTCGCCCGCTGCTCGAGCTCGATGCCGATTCCTTCGCAGTCCACGGTCTGCTGGTGGCGGTACCAGGCGAAGCCTTCTACGCCGACCTGGGTGATGTTGCCGCCGAAGCAGCCGTAACGGTCAAGGAGCGCAGTGCGCGCCCCGGCACGGGCGGCGGCCAACGCCGCCGAGAGGCCGCCAGGGCCGCTGCCGATCACCAGAACCTCTGTCTCGTGAATCACATCGACACTGCGGGCGGGCTCGGGAATTTGCTTAGGCATAGGGTGGTAGTGTGGATTATCGGTTGATGGATTCGAAGACCGGCGGATCAGGTTGCCGCCTCTTCCGGCAGTGCTTCGTACAGCGGCAACGTTAGGAACTCGGTGAAGTCCGGCTCGAGACTCAGACGTTCGAATATGCGCGCCGCTTGCATATAAGTCCCGGTCGGTGCACCTGTGGCCTCAATCACAGACTCGACTCGCCGCAGCTCCTCGGGGACGAGAGCGCGCACCAGGCTTGCGTCCACCTTGCGGCCGTCGTCGAGCACTCCCTTGGGGCTGTGCACCCACTGCCAGACCTGCGAGCGGGCGATCTCGGCGGTCGCTGCATCCTCCATGAGATTATGGATCGGCACGCAACCGGTGCCGGCCAGCCAGCTGCCGATGTAATGGATCGTCACGTTGATGTCGTTGCGCAGCCCCGCCTCGGTGATTGGCCGCTCGGGCCGGAAATCCAGCAGGTCCGCCGTGGCGCACCGCCCTTCGGGCACACGTTCACGCTGGTGCGGGCGCGTGCCGAGCACCTTGACGAACTCATCGAGCGCAAGCGGCACCAGGCCCGGATGGGCCACCCAGCTGCCGTCGAATCCGTCGCGCGCGTCGCGCGCCTTGTCGTGGCGTACGCCAGCAAGTGCCCGCTCATTGGCGGCCGGATCGTTCTTGATTGGAATGAGCGCGCTCATGCCACCGATCGCGGGCGCCCCGCGGCGGTGGCAGGCCCTGACCAGCTCGAGCGCATAGGCGCGCATGAACGGCGCCTCCATCGTCACCTGGCCGCGGTCGGCCAGACAGAAATCCCGCCGCCTGCTGAATTTCTTGATGGCACTGAAGATATAGTCCCAGCGCCCGGCATTCAGCCCGGCGGAGTGTTCCCGCAGCTCGTAGAGGATTTCGTCCATTTCGAACGCGGCGAGCACCGTCTCGATCAGCACCGTGGCCTTGATGGTGCCCGAGGGCACCCCAAGTGCGGCTTGCGCGGCGAGGAACACCTCGTTCCACAGGCGCGCTTCCCGATGGTTCTCGAGCTTCGGCAGGTAGAAATACGGTCCCGCGCCCCGCGCGAGCTGTTCATGTGCGTTGTGAAAGAAGGCGAGCGCGAAGTCGAACAGCGCGGCAGAGACCCTCTGGCCGTCGATCGTCACGTGGCGCTCGTCCAGATGCCAGCCGCGCGGGCGGATCTGCAGTGTTGCGACTGCCTGATTCAGATGGTAATTCTTCGTGCCGCTCTCGAAGGTGATCACGCGCCGCACCGCGTCCTTGAGATTGATCTGCCCCTGCACCTGATTGCGCCAGCTCGGCGTGCTGGAGTCCTCGAAGTCGGCCATGTACGAATCAGCTCCCGAGTTCAGCGCATTGATCATCATCTTGCGCTCCACGGGACCGGTGATCTCCACGCGCCGCCGCTCGAGCGCCGCCGGCAGCGGCGCGATGCGCCAGTCGCTTTCGCGGATCGCATGCGCCTCGGGGAGAAAATCCGGCAGCTCGCCGGCATCGATACGCTGCTGGCGACTCACGCGTGCGGCAAGAAGTTCGCGCCGCCGCGGCTCGAAGCGCCGGTGCAGCTTGGCGAGAAACGCCAACGCTTCGTGACTCAATATCTCATCGAATCGCGGCTCAAGCGGCCCTTCGATGCGCATACCATCGGGAATTTTTCTATTGGTCATTGAACCTCAATTTTGCCGTGCTCCAATCCGCATGCTGAACGAAATATAAAGCGCGGTCCCCTTAGGCACGGGAATACGAATGAGAGAGCGTTCCAAGTGGCTCTGGACGCCCGATGCCTCTTTATGAGCTGCCGCGACCAAGGATGGTCCGCTTCGCGAGTCAGAGGCTATCCGATTTTGGCAAGGATCGTCTCTTCCCTTGAAAATCAATCAATTGCGGCCGAAGAATGCCGCACGGAAGCTCCGGAGGAATCATCTCAGTCACGGATAAAGAAGCGTTAAGCGCACATGCAAAGCAAGGATCATTGAGGACGAAACGTCCCTTCCCCATATTCCTAACGTCTCCACCGCACCGGCCAGCCAGCCAGTACACGCTGGGCATGGAGTCTCTTGCCCGTGGACGCGGCGGAATTTCATTCCGTGACCCGAGGCGGTTTGCCAAAATCGGATAGACCGCAGGAGCGGGGCGAACCATGCTGGCGCCCGACGCACCATGCTGAAGCAACAGCTCGCTGCCGGTTTGCATGAAGGGGGCTGTCACGTCGGTATACACCGGCGTGGGACGAAGAATCGGCCGCCCATGCTCCGGGCGCAAAAATGAGTACGACGTGGAGTCCCTTCCTGTTCACGCAAAACAGCACAGCGGCAGTTCCGGGAGGGAGACCCAATGTCATCAAACATACATCCGGGGGAGAGTTGTCTTGAAACCCAATTACAAACTAACCTGTGCCATTGCCACCGTCCTGGGCACGACCCAAGTTCACCCCGCATTTGCAGCCAACCAATCCACGCAACCCGCCTCGGGTGGCCTGCAAACAATCGTGGTAACGGCCCAACGTCGCAGCGAGAATGTTCAGGACGTGCCGATCACCATTCAGGCAATCTCCGGAACGCAGTTGAATCAGATGCACATCGCAAATCTGGACGAACTGCTGAAGCTGACGCCAAACGTCACCGTGTCGGAAAACGGACCCGGCCAGGGACAGATCTATATCCGCGGCCTCGCCGCCGACATGGGCGGCGGTCAGTCGAGCGCCACCATCAACCCATTCCCGAATGTGGCACTGTACCTGGACGACCAGTCGATGCAATTCCCGGGGCGCAACCTGGACGTCTATGCGGTTGACCTCCAGCGCATCGAAGTTCTCGAGGGACCTCAGGGGACTTTGTTCGGCGGCGGAGCCGAGGCGGGCGCGATCCGCTACATCACCAACAAGCCGGTGCTCGACAGGACCACAGGCAGCGCCGAAATGACCTACGGCATTACCACGCACGGTGACCCCAATACCGCCGTCAGCGGCGTGCTGAACCTGCCGCTGTTGCGGGACAGGTTGGCCGCGCGGGTGGTCGTCTACAATGACCGGCAGGGCGGCTACATCGACAACGTGCCGAGTACATTTACCCGCAGGGACAACCCCTATGCCGGCATTCCCGTCGAGTGCTCCGGCGGCGCGAGCCCGGTCGGTGGCAGCTGTCCGAGCGGCACCTCGCCCATTCTGTTTGCGCCGCCGAGCAACCAGAGTGCCAATAACGATGCCATCGCGCGAAACGCCTCGAATCCGCTGACTTACACCGGCATGAGGCTCGAGGTGCTCGGCAAGATCAACGACGATTGGAATGTGCTGATCACCCAAAGCCAGCAGACGATGGAGAGCGAGGGCGACTTCACCCAGTTTCCGTTTGGTGCGGACGGCCAGGCGCTCGGACCCTGGCAGGACACCGTGTTCGTACCAGCCTTCAACAAGGACCGCTTCGAGAACACCGCCTGGACGCTGAACGGCAAGATAGGCGCCTTGAGCCTCATTTATACCGGCAGCTACCTCGACCGGCACATCGACAATCAGGACGACTACACGAATTACGCACGAAGTGCCGGCGGCTATTACTATCAGTGCACCGGTGTCAGCGGAGGTATGACCGGTCCCGGCAGCGGACCGCCGACCTGCTACTCGCCGGTGAGCTCGTGGCGCGATCAGGCGCGCAACACACATCTGAGCCAGGAAATGCGGCTCAGCACGCCGGACGACTGGCGTCTGCGGGGCATCGTCGGCGCCTACTACGAAGATTTCCGCATCTATGACAACATGAATTACGACTACAAGACCATTCCGTCATGCACGCCGGTCAATCTGAGCACCGCCCTGGCCGGAGGTGCGCCGTGTGTTGCGAACGTGTCGACGCTGCCGAATACGACGGCCAATTATCCCGGTCCGCGCGGTGATAACACGGCTTTCGGGATGGACACGCAGCGTGGTTACAAGCAGGTGGCTTTCTTCGGCACCGTGAGTTATGACATCCTGCCGAAGGTGCTGACGGTCAGCGCCGGCACCCGTTTCTACCATTACACCGAGTTCGAGGTGGGCTCGGAGTACTGGACATCATCCGACTGCGTGAACATCCCCAATGGCCAGTGCGACGTCTCGACATCGGACGGCATCAACATAGATGCCGAAAACCTGCGCAAGGGATATCACGGGTTCCGGAGCAGCGCCAATATTGCCTGGCACGTCGATCCCCACCTGATGGTGTATTACACGTTTTCGCAGGGTTTTCGGCCGGGCGGCTTCAATCGCGGCTCGGGGAATGTGGCCAAGAATGCGAACGGCGTCTATCAGTTCGCCAAGCCGGTCAACTATTCGCCTGATACCCTGATCAACAACGAGCTCGGTTGGAAGGGCGTGTTCCTGAATCATCGGTTGTTGTTTAACGGTTCCATATACCACATGATCTGGAACAACGTGCAGATGATCTTCTTTGATCCGACGGCCCTCGGCAACACGGCGTTTGCCACCAATGGCCCGGATTACACCATCAATGGGGGGGAGCTGCAGCTCGAAGCGAGGCTTGCAAGAGGCCTGACTGTCGCGGGAGCGGGAACGTACAATGATGCCAAGCAGGCCAACTCGCCGTGTCTCATCGCGAACAACCCGGCGCTGCCGAACGTCGGGCAGTGCATCACGGAAGTGAAAGGCCAGCCCTTCAGCAATCCCTTCGGCGGCCTCGACAGCACGCCGGCCTTCTCGCCCAAGGTCCAGTTCAACCTGCGCGCCCGCTATGACTGGACAGTCGGAGATTACGACGCGTATGTCATGGTGGGGGGCAACTACGTGGGCGGGCAGTGGAGCGAGCCTTCCACATACCCGGGAGCCACGGACCCCAGGTGCAACCCGATCCCGACCGGGACACGGTGTCGGTACTACCAGCCGTCCTACCACACGTTCTTCGCCGGGATCGGGGTGTCCAAAGGCAACTGGCACGTGGATCTCAACGGTACGAATCTCAACAATTCGGATGCCAGCGTGTTCACCAGCACGGCGCAGTTCATCAAGACGGAGGTGCCGCTGCGGCCGCGAGTGGTCAGCGTGACCGTCGGCTACAATTTCTGACCGGGCGCGGTTGGGAGAAGCTGGTGGGCAGAGGTGCGTGAGCCGGGGCCAGAGCGGCCGGGATAAAATGCCGGGCGGGCGAAGAGGCCCGCCGACTCGCCACATTGAGGTCTCGTGAACAGTATCGTGTCGCAACCCTTGTCTTCCGTCGAGGCGGAAGTCGGCCGGATTCGCGAGCTGCTCAATCAGCGGCAGCTGGAACCGGCACTCGCGGCCACCAAGGCTCTTGCCGCGCAGGTGCCCGAGAATCGGGACGTGCTTTACCTGCTTGCCCTGGCGCAGCGTCACCTGCAGCGGATCGAGGACGCGCTGGACACTCTTGAGCGGCTGGAGCGTCTGCACCCGCGGTTCAGCCGCATTTACCAGGAACGGGGCCATTGCTTCGTAGCGCAGCGTGATGCGTCAAGGGCCATCGACGCCTTTCTGCGGGCCGTCAACATCAACCCGGCGCTGCCCGCCAGCTGGAGCATGCTGGAGGGCCTGTATCGCATGACGGGTCAGGAGGACAACGCCCGCATGGCGGCCGGGCACGTCGAGACGCTGAAGGGTCTGCCGCCGGAGGTAGTCCGAGCGACCTCGCTATTCTCCGACGGCGAACTGGCGGCGGCCGAGCAGATCACTCGTGCCTACCTGCTCGCGCACGGGGATCATATAGAGGCGATGCGGTTGCTTGCGCGGATCGGGATGGCAAGGGACGTGCTCGATGATGCCGAGATCCTTCTCGAGGCGGTGCTCGAGCGGGCGCCGGATTACCGGGCGGCTCGTCTTGACTACGCACGGGTGCTGGTGGAGCGGCACAAGTATCCACGCGCCTGCGAGCAGCTCGAGCGGCTGCTCGAACTCGATCCTCCCAACAGGGAGTACCGGGTGTTGTACGCGACCGCCCGCGTTGGCCTCGGCCAGCACGAGCAGGCAATCAGCCTATACCGAGCGCTGCTCGCTGAGACGCCGGACTCGCCCGAGCTGCATCTGTCCGTGGCGCACGCGCTGAAGACGCTCGGACGCACGCCTGAGGCCATAGAGAGTTACCGCGCAGCGGCGCGCGCCCGGCCCAGCTACGGCGACGCCTATTGGAGCCTTGCCAATCTCAAGACCTACCGCTTCACGGACGAGGAGATCTCCTGCATGCGCGCCGAGGAGGCCTCTTCCGCCAGCTCGAACATCGACCGCTGCCACCTGTGCTTTGCTCTCGGCAAGGCGCTCGAGGATCGCGGCGAGTACGCCGAGTCCTTCGAATTCTATGCGCGCGGCAACGCGCTGAAACGCGCCGAGAGCCGCTACCGCGCCGAGATCATCGAGAACAACACCCGGCTGCAGATCGAGGTCTGTACGTCGGAGTTCTTCGCCGCGCGCGCGGGCAGCGGCGCGGCGAGCGAGGAGCCGATCTTCATCGTCGGACTGCCCCGCTCCGGCTCGACGCTCCTCGAGCAGATCCTGGCGTCGCATCCCCAGGTCGATGGCACTCAGGAGCTCGCCGAGGTGCCGCGTATCGTGCAGGATCTGCAGGGCCGCGATCCGGATCTAGACAACCCGCGTTATCCGGGCGGGCTGCGCGAGCTCGGGAACGAGCAGCTGCGGCGTCTCGGCGAGCGGTACCTTGCGGAGACGCGCGTCTACCGCGGCGACAGGCTGCGCTTCATGGACAAGATGCCGAACAATTTCCGGCATATCGGCCTGATCCACCTGATGCTGCCCAACGCGCGCATCATTGACGTGCGGCGGGAGCCCATGGCCTGCTGCTTCGGCAATCTCAAGCAGCTCTTCGCTTCGGGGCAGGAGTTCACCTACAGCATCGAGGACATCGCGCGTTACTACCGCACCTACCTCGATCTGATGGACCACTGGGACCGGGTGCTGCCCGGCAGGGTCCTGCGCGTGCATCACGAGGACGTGGTCGCGGATCTCGAAGTCAACGTCAGGCGGATCCTTGAGTTCTGCGGCCTACCGTTCGATCCGGCCTGCGTCGAGTTCCACAAGACCGAGCGCAGCGTTCGCACCGCGAGCTCCGAGCAGGTCCGCCGGCCGATCTACCGCGAGGGGCTCGAGCAGTGGAAGCGATACGAGCCCTGGCTCGCGCCGCTGCGCGAGGCGCTCGGGGACGCGCTCTGGCGTTATCGCCCGGCGGGACCCACGGCGCAGTGACATGACGGCATCAGATCCTTCTCCATCCGGTGCTTCTCCCGCCGGCCCGCTCGAGGCGCGCTTCGACCTGCTGGTCGTGGGCGGCGGGATCAACGGCGCCGGGATCGCGCGCGATGCGGCCGGCAGGGGACTGCGGGTGTGCCTTGTCGAGCAATCGGACCTGTCTTCGTTCACTTCCTCGGCGAGCACCAAGCTCATCCACGGCGGACTGCGCTATCTCGAATACGGCGAGTTCCGCCTGGTGCGCGAAGCGCTGGCCGAGCGGGAGCGTTTGCTCGCCATCGCCCCTCATCTCGTGCATCCGCTGCGCTTCGTGCTGCCGCACGCGCCCACTCTGCGGCCGCGCTGGCAGATGCGCGCCGGCCTGTTTCTCTACGACCACCTGGGCGGCCACCGCCGGCTGCCGGGGTCGCGCTCGGTGGACCTGCGGCGCGCGCTCGCGGGCCGGGCGCTCAAGGCGGACTTTCGGCGCGGCTTCGCCTATTCCGACTGCCGCGTCGATGACAGTCGCCTCGTCGTCGCCAATGCGCGCGACGCGGCCGACCGCGGCGCGGTGATCCTCCCGCGTACCCGCCTGGTGACGGCGCGCGCCGCACACGACGGCTGGCGCGTGGAGTGCCGGAACCTCACGAGCGGCGAGAGCGTCCCACTGCGGGCCACGGCGGTGGTCAATGCCGCGGGCCCGTGGGTCAACGAGGTTCGGGAGGCATTCGGCCTGCAGGCCGCCGAGCCGATCCGGCTGGTGCGGGGTAGCCACCTCGTCCTACCGCGGCTGTTCGAGGGCGACCATGCGTACATCCTGCAGAATCCGGACCATCGCATCGTGTTCGCCATCCCATTCCAGGACGACTTCACCCTGGTCGGCACCACCGACGTGCCGCACACCGGCTCGCTCGAGAGCGTGGCCATCACGGCCGAGGAAATCGCCTACCTCTGCGAGAGTATCAACCGCTACTTCAAACAGCCGATCCGTCCGCACAATGTGCTGTGGAGCTACTCGGGCGTGCGCGCGCTGCGCGACGACGGCGCGGCGGACGCCTCCGCCGTGACTCGGGACTACGAGCTGCTGCTGGAGCGGGCCGCTCAGGGCGCACCCCTGCTGTCCGTGCTCGGCGGCAAGATCACCACCTACCGCAGGCTGGCGGAGGCGGCGCTCGCACTGCTGCAGCCGGTGATCGGCGGTGCGGCAACGCCCTGGACCGCCTCCGCCGCGCTGCCCGGCGGAGACATGCCGGGCGCCAACTTCGCGGAGTTCGCCGAGGAGGCGACCCGGCGCTGGCCATTCCTCGAACCACGACACCTGCGCAGGCTGGTGTGCGCGTACGGCACGCGCGTGGAGCGAGTGCTGCACGGGGCGCGCACGGCTGCGGACCTCGGCGAGCCTCTGGGCGCGGATCTCACCGCGGCAGAAGTCGACCACCTGCGGCGCGAGGAATGGGTCGTCACCTCGCAGGACATCCTGTGGCGCCGCAGCAAGCTCGGACTGCGCTTGACGGCGGACGAGCTGGAACGGCTCGATCGGTACCTGCAGGCCGAATCCCCACTGCGGAGAGCATACTCATGACTCCCGTGACCCATGGCAAGTACGTCGGCGCGATCGATCAAGGCACCACCAGCACGCGCTTCATGGTGTTTGGACACCAGGGAGAGGTGCTTGCGAGCGCCCAGCTCGAGCATCGCCAGATCTACCCGCAGCCTGGCTGGGTAGAGCACGATCCGTTCGAGATCTGGACCAACACGCGGCAGGTCATCGAGACGGCGCTCGACCAGGCCGGCCTGGGCGCCCGGAACCTCGTGGCGGTGGGCATCACCAACCAGCGCGAGACCACGCTGCTCTGGGACCGGCGCAGCGGCAAGCCGCTGCACAACGCTCTCGTCTGGCAGGACACCCGGGTCGCCGGCGAGGTCGCCGCCCTGGCGAGCGCGAGCGGCCTGGACCGGTTCCGCGGCAAGACCGGGCTGCCGCTCGCAACCTACTTCAGCGCACTGAAGCTCAAGCGACTGCTCGATGACGTCCCGCATGGGCGCGAACTCGCCGAAGCGGGCGATGCCCTGTTCGGCACCATCGATTCGTGGCTGCTGTGGAACCTCACCGGTGGAACGCAGGGCGGCGTGCACGTCACGGACGTGACCAACGCCAGCCGCACCCAGCTCATGAATCTCGCGACGCTGGCGTGGGACGACGAGCTGCTCTCGGCGTTCGGGGTGCCGCGCACCTGCCTGCCCCGCATCGCTTCCTCGAGCGAAGTCTACGGGGAGTGTCGGCTGCCGGCGCTCTCCGGCGTGCCGATCGCCGGGGATCTCGGCGATCAGCAGGCCGCCCTCGTCGGCCAGACGTGCCTGCGGCGCGGCGATGCCAAGAACACCTACGGCACCGGCTGTTTCCTGTTGATGAACACTGGCGAACAGCCGGTGGCTTCGCGGTCGGGCCTGATTACGACGGTGGCCTACCAGTTCGGACGGGAGCGTCCCTGCTATGCGCTCGAGGGCTCGGTGGCGGTGGCTGGCGCCCTGGTGCAATGGCTGCGGGACCGCCTGGGCATCATCAAGAGCAGCGCGGACATCGAGTCGCTCGCCCAGGAGGTCGAGGACAATGGCGATGTTTATTTCGTACCCTCCTTCTCCGGGTTGTTCGCGCCGCATTGGCGCTCCGACGCCCGCGGCGTCATCGCGGGACTCACCGGTTACGCGAGCCGCGCGCACCTGGCGCGCGCCGCGCTCGAGGCCACCGCCTATCAGACGCGCGACGTGCTCGAGGCGATGGAGAAGGACTCGGGCACTGCGCTCACCGAGCTGCGCGTCGATGGAGGCATGGTGGTGAACGAGCTGCTGATGCAGTTCCAGGCCGACCTTCTCGATGTCGGCGTGGTGCGTCCCCAGGTTACCGAGACCACGGCGCTCGGCGCCGCGTACGCGGCAGGCCTCGCCACGGGCTACTGGAAGAGTCGCGATGACCTGATCGCGAACTGGCAAGTCGATCGGCGCTGGCGCCCAGCCATGGGCGCCGAGCAGCGCGCACACCTGTATCACTCCTGGCAGAAGGCGCTCGAGCGCTCGCTGGGTTGGATTGACTGACACGACGAGGGGATCGAGATGGGAAGCGGGTTCTGGGGCGAGTTTGTCGGCACGGCGGTGCTCATCCTGCTGGGTAACGGCGTGGTCGCCTGCGTGGCGCTCGACAAGTCATTCGGCCACGGTGGCGGGTGGATCGTCATCACGGCAGGCTGGTGTTTCGCGGTCATGGCCGGGGTCCTCACGGCCCTCGCCCTGGGCGCGCCGGCCTACCTCAATCCCGCGGTCGCCATCGGGATCGCCGTGGCCACGGGCAAGTGGAGCGGCATACCGGGATATGTCCTTGCGGAGCTGCTTGGTGCGATGGCGGGCGCCACGCTCGTGTGGCTGCATTACCTGCATCACTGGGGGGTGACCCCCGATGCGGCCGCCAAGCGTGCCTGCTTCTGCACCGCGCCGGCCATCTCGCATCTCCCGGCGAACCTGCTCAGCGAAATCATCGGCACTTTCGTGCTGGTGCTGGTGGCCGCGGCGATCGGCTCCGCGCGGCTGGCCCCGCACGGCCTGCCGGCGGGCCTGGGCCCGGTCGTAGTGGCGTTCCTGGTGTGGGCCATCGGCCTGTCCCTCGGCGGCCCTACGGGGTACGCCATCAACCCCGCGCGGGACCTGGGGCCGCGCATCATGCACGCCGTGCTTCCCGTCGCGGGCAAGGGCAGCTCCGAGTGGGGCTACGCGCCGGTACCGGTGATCGGCCCGGTCGTTGGTGCCACGCTCGCGGGTTTGTGCGTACACCTATTGTCGATATGACAGCCCTGGAGACCTCGCATGCAGCAAGAATCACTCCAACTTGATGCCGCCGCGGTCCGCGGGATGTTCGACGAACGGCACATCGAGCGCGCGAAAGTCGGTGTGTTCGATATCGACGGGATCCTGCGCGGCAAGTACATGGGGCGCGAGAAGTTCCTGTCCGCGCTCGAGAAGGGATTCGGGTTCTGCGACGTGGTGCTGGGGTGGGACTCCAACGACCAGCTCTGCGACAACGTGCGCTTCACCGGCTGGCACACGGCGTTCCCCGATGCCACCGCGCGCATCTTGCCGGCGACATGCCGCAACATTCCCTTCGAGCCGGACACCCCGCTTTTCCTCGCGGAGTTCTCCGGTGCCGCCGAGGCGATTTGCCCGCGCGGCACCCTGCGGCGGGTGCTAGACCGGGCCGCGCGCCTTGGCTACAGCACGCACGCCGCGGTCGAGTACGAGTTCTTCCTTTTTAAGGAAACGCCCGAGTCAGTGCGCAACAAAGGCTACCGCGATCTGCAGACACTCACGCCGGGCAACTTCGGGTACTCGGTGCTACGCAACTCGGTGCACGCGGAGTTCTACCAGGCGCTGCTCGATCTCGCCTCCGCCATGCGTATGCCTATCGAGAGTCTGCACACCGAGACCGGTCCCGGGGTGCTCGAAGCCGCCCTCGCATACTGTGGGGCGCTCGAGGCGGCGGACCGCGCGGCGTTGTTCAAGACCTTCGCGAAAGTGCTGGCGCAACGCCACGGCCTGATGGCGACCTTCATGGCCAAGTGGTCGAACCGTTATCCCGGCCAGAGCGGACACCTGCACCTGTCGCTGCAGCGCGCCGACGGTGCGCCGGTCTTTCACGATCCGGCCCGGCCGCACGAGATATCAGACGAGATGCGCTGGTTCATCGGCGGACAGCAGGCGCTCATGCCGGAGTGCCTGGCGATGGTCGCCTGCACCGTCAACAGCTACTCGCGCCTCGTCCCCGGTTACTGGGCGCCGACCTCGGCGACCTGGGGCGTGGAGAATCGCACCACGGCGCTGCGCGTCATCCGCGGGGGTGCCTCCAGCCAGCGCGTGGAGTATCGCATTGCGGCCGCCGACATCAATCCCTACCTGGCGCTCGCCGCGGCCATCGGCACCGGTCTGTGGGGCATCGAGCACCGCATCGAGCCCGATGCGCCGATGGTGGGCAATGCCTATGACCGTGAGCATCCGCCGCACCGCCGGCTGCCGGCGACGCTGGAGGAGGCGGCCGAGCGGCTGCTCTCATCCGAGGCAGCGCGCGAGCTGTTCGGGAACGCCTTCGTCGAGCACTTCGCCGCCACCCGGCAATGGGAGGAGCGGGAATTTCGCAAGGCGATCACGGATTGGGAGTTGTCCCGTTACTTCGAGATCATTTGAGAGTCCCTCATGAGCACCCTGTTACAGACCATCAGTCCCGTCGATGGCCGCGTATATGTCGAGCGGCCGTTGGCCGACACGAAGGCCATTGACGCGGCGCTCGAGGCGGCGCGGCGCGCTCAGGTTACCTGGGCCGCCACGCCGGTCGCGACCCGAGTGGCGCTGCTTGGCCGCGCGGTCGATGTGTTCATCGCCAAGACCTCCGTCATCGCTGAAGAGATCGCCTGGCAGATGGGCCGGCCCGTAGCGCACGCCCCCGGCGAGGTTCGCGGCTTCGAGGAACGCGCCCGCTACATGCTGGGCATCGCCGAGCGCGCGCTTGAGCCCATCGATCCCGGACCGAAGCCGGGCTTCGTGCGGCGGATCAAGCGCGCGCCGCTCGGCGTCGTGGCGGTGGTCGCGCCCTGGAATTATCCCTACCTGACGGCGGTGAACGCGGTGATTCCGGCCCTCGCCGCCGGCAACGCCGTCGTCCTCAAACATTCGCATCAGACGCCGCTGTGCGCGGAGCGCTTCGCCGAGGCATTCGCCGCCGCCAGCCTGCCGGTCGGCGTGTTCCAGTTCCTGCATCTGTCCCACGAGGACACCTCGCGCCTGATGGGCGACCCGCGACTCGGCAGCGTGTGTTTCACCGGTTCGGTCGCGGGCGGCAAGGCGGTAGTCGCGGCCACTGCGGCGGGCTTCGCGACCTCGGGCCTGGAGCTCGGCGGCAAAGATCCCGCGTATGTGCGCGCCGACGCCAACCTGGAGCACGCCATCGAATCGCTGACCGATGGCGCGTTCTTCAACGCCGGCCAGTCCTGTTGCGGTATCAAGCGTATCTACGTGGCTGCGCCGCTCTACGAGCGCTTCGTGGAAGGGGTGGTCGGATTGGCGAGCCGCTACCGCCTCGGCTCGCCGCTCGACCCCCAGACGACCCTTGGGCCTGTGGTGCGAGCCGCAGCCGCGGATCATGTCCGCTCGCAGGTCGACGCGGCGGTGGCCGCGGGCGCCCGACAGCTCGTCGAGGGCCGCCACTTCCCTCGGGACGAGCGCGGCACGCCCTACCTCGCGCCACAGGTGCTCGTCGACGTCGATCACTCGCACACGATCATGTGTGAAGAAACCTTCGGTCCGGCGGTCGGCATCATGAAGGTCTCATCCGACGAGGAAGCCATCCGGCTGATGAACGACAGCGCCTTCGGGCTGACGGCGGCAGTCTATTCCGCAGACCCAGAGCGGGCCGAGCAGATCGGTGATCGCCTCGAGACCGGTACGGTGTTTCTGAATCGCTGCGACTATCTCGATCCGGCGCTCGCCTGGACCGGAGTGAAGCATTCGGGCCGCGGCTGCACGCTCTCCCGCGTCGGCTACGAGTACCTGACACGTCCCAAGTCCTACCATCTCCGGGTGCAACTATGATGACTTCCTGGCACGCCAACTGGAACTACCCGACCCGGATCTGGGCCGGACCGGGCCGCATCGCCGAGCTCCCCAAGGCCTGCACCGAGCTCGGCATCCGCCGGCCGCTGCTCGTCACGGACATCGGCCTGCTGCGCCATCCCATGATCAGCGCCGCGCTCAAAACGCTGCCCGGCGCTGCGCTGTTCGGCGAAGTCAAAGGCAACCCCACAGGAGCCAATGTGGAAGCGGGCCTCGCCGCCTATCGTTCTGCGGGGCATGACGGCGTGGTGGCCTTCGGCGGCGGCTCGGCGCTCGATGCAGGCAAGGTCATCGCCTTCATGAGCGGCCAGCGCCGGCCGATGTGGGACTTCGAGGACATCGGCGACTGGTGGACGCGCGCCGATCCGGCCGGGATCGCCCCGGTGGTCGCGGTGCCCACGACGGCGGGCACGGGCTCCGAGGTCGGCCGCGCCAGCGTCATCCTCAACGAGGCGACCCACCAGAAGAAGATCATCTTTCATCCGCGGATGATGCCGGGCATCGTGATCAGCGATCCCGGCCTCACCACCGGCCTACCCGCGCACGTTACCGCGGCCACGGGCTTGGATGCCTTCGTGCATTGCTTCGAAGCGTACTGCGCGCCGGGGTTCCACCCCCTCGCCGACGGCCTCGCCCTCGAGGGCATGCGCCTGATCGCCCGGTACCTGCTCCTGGCCTATGCGCGGGGTGACGACCTGGAGGCGCGCGCCAACATGCTGGCGGCGGCATCCATGGGTGCCGCCGCCTTCCAGAAGGGCCTGGGCGCCGTGCACGCCATCGCCCATCCGGTCGGCTCGTGGTTCGACACCCATCATGGCCTGACCAACGCCGTGATCCTGCCGTACGTCATGCGCCACAACCGCGCCGCCATCGCGGACAAGACTGTGATTATCGCCCGTCAGCTTGGCCTCGCCGCGCCCGGGTTCGACAGCCTGTTCGACTGGGTGCTCGAGTTCCGCCGCGCTCTGGGCATTCCGCACACGTTGGCGCAAATCGGCGTCTCCCTCGACAACGCCGCGGTCATCGGCGCGGAGGCGGCCGCCGACCCCTCGGCCGGCGGCAACCCGATTCCCGTGGAGGCGGTCGCGCTCGAGCGGATCTTTCGCGCGGCGGTCACCGGGGACCTCGACGCGGCAGCCTGATGTCATGAGCGCGCCTCGCGTCCTGGTGGTCGATGGCAACGTGGCGGACATCCGTCGCAGGCAGATCGAGGCGGTCGGCTACGACACTGCGACCAGCTATGCCCGCGTCCTGCGGCGTTTGCGCCCGGACCTCGAGTGCGACATCGCGTACCCGGCGGACGTGCACCCCGTGGCGGAGCTTGCGGGCGCACTCGATCGCTACGACGGCGTGGCGATCACCGGCTCGGCGCTGTGCATCGCCGACGGCGGCCCCGCCGTCGAGCGGCAGATCGATCTGGCGCGCAGCGTGTTCGATCGCGGGGTGCCGTTGTTTGGTAGCTGCTGGGGACTGCAGGTGGCAGTTGCGGCCGCGGGCGGGGTCGTCGAGCGCAATCCCCGTGGCCGGGAATTCGGCTTCGCGCGACGGATCCTGCTGACCGAGGCGGGCCGCGCACACCCGCTGTTCTCGGACAAGCCGGCAGTGTTCGAGGCCCCGACCGTGCACCGCGATCACGTCGCGAGACTGCCCGAGGGTGCGCAGGTGCTGGCCGTCAACGAGATGGGAGTGCAGGCGGCGACGTTCAGTCACCGCCGGGGAACGTGCTGGGGCGTGCAATACCACCCGGAATACGACTACGGAGACATCCGCGCCGTCGCGCAACGCTACGGGACGGCGCTGGTCGATGCCGGCCTGTTCGCTGGCCCAGAGGATCTCGATGATTTCGCGGCCGACATGGCGGCGCTGCAGGCCGATCCGGCGTGCGAGGCGCTGCTGTGGAAACACGGCCTGGGACCCGCCATGCGCGCCGAGCCGCTGCGCCTGCGGGAACTCGCCAACTGGCTGACCCTGCAGGTCGAGCCGCGCGCCTGCTCCCGCTGAGAGGATCGGCGCCGGCAACCGGAGCAGATTGACAATGGGGGGCTTCCCATGGTGCAAGCAGAGCCGCAGCTGTCCCGCTCCCTGAGCGGCCTCCACTTGTGGGGCATCGCCGTGGGACTGGTCATCTCCGGAGAGTACTTCGGTTGGAGTTACGGCTGGGCGCAGGCCGGGACGCTCGGCTTCCTTGTGACCACGGCGCTGATCGCCGTGATGTATACCACGTTCATCTTCAGCTACACCGAGCTCACCACCGCCATCCCGCACGCCGGCGGCCCGTTCGCGTACAGCTACCGTGCCTTCGGCCCCGTCGGCGGATACCTGGCGGGATTCGCGACGCTGGTGGAATTCGTGTTCGCGCCGCCAGCGATCGCGCTCGCCATCGGAGCCTACCTGCACGTGCAGTTCCACACTCTGGACGCGCGTATGGCCGCGGTGGGCGCCTACGCGGTGTTCATGACGCTCAACATCGTCGGGGTGATGATCGCCGCGACCTTCGAGCTGGTCATCACGCTCCTCGCCATCGCCGAGCTCGTCGTTTTCATGGCGGTGGTCGCTGGCGGCTTCAGCTGGGCGCATTACGTTCATCTCGGCTGGGCGGGACATGCGCACCCGTCCGCGGCCATGTTTGGGGGGATCTTCGCCGCGATCCCGTTCGCGATCTGGTTCTTCCTCGCCATCGAGGGGGCGGCCATGGCGGCCGAGGAGGTCAAGAACCCCTCGCGCACCATTCCTCCGGCTTACATCGGCGGCATCATCACCCTGTTGGCACTCGCCTTCGGCACCATGATATTCGCCGGCGGGGCGGGCGACTGGCGCCGGCTCGCCAACATCAACGACCCCCTGCCGCGGGCGATGATGATCGTCGTGGGGGAGAACAGCGGCTGGATGCACCTGCTGGTGTGGATCGGACTCCTCGGGCTCATCGCCTCGTTCCACGGCATCATCATGGGCTACTCGCGGCAGATCTTCGCGCTCGCCCGCGCGGGCTTCCTGCCGGGGTTCCTCGGGCGTGTACACAAGCGGTGGCGGACACCTTACGTCGCGGTGCTCGCGGGCGGCGCCGTGGGCATCGCGGCCATCTACTCCGACAAGGTGATCACCATCGCGGGGCAGTCGCTCACGGCGAGCATCGTGACGCTGTCGGCGCTGGGGGCCATCGTCATGTACATCGTAAGCCTCGCGAGCCTGCTGCGCCTGAGGCGGTGCGCGCCGGACTTGCCGCGGCCCTTCCGCACACCGCTGTTCCCGGTCTTTCCGCTGATGGCGCTGGTGCTGGCGGTCATCTCGCTCATTTCGATCGTCTATTACAATCCGCAGCTCGCGGTCATATTCGTCGTGCTCAGCACGCTCGGCGGAGCGGCCACCCGGTATCGCCTGCGGCGCCGGGGTCTGAACGGGGACGATGCGCTGCTGCGGACGGGGGACTCACGGCAGATGGCGCCCGAAGCCGATTCCGAATAGACGCGCCCCGGCCGGCGCACATGCGGCATGCAGCGGCGCAATACGGCTGTCACGAAACTCATAGCGTAAAGGCGGATTCAATGAACCGATCACCTCGAAGAAGCCCGGCCACATCCATCCGGATTTCCAAGGCGGCAGTCCTGCTCGCGAGCCTCGCGTTCGCCCTGCCCGCGCCAAGCCTTGCGGCCGCCCGTGGCGGCAAGGCCGCTACGGAGCATACCCTGACCCCGATCAAACACGTCATCCTGATCATCGGGGAGAACCATACCTTCGACAACCTGTTCGCGACCTACGTGCCCCCCAACGGCCAGACGGTGTGGAATCTGCTGTCCATGGGAATCGTGACAGCGAACGGCACGCCCGGCCCCAACGCCGCGCTCGCCCGCCAGTGGCAGGCCACCGACACGACGGTCTATTCGTCCGATCCGACCCACACACAGCCGCTCGCCGCGCTGCCGGCCCTGAACACGGCCGATGCGGTGGCAAAGCCGCGTTTCGCCACGGTCGAGCAGGCCGCGCTTCGCGAGCCCGGCCTGTCGCCCGGCGATGAACGGCTGCTGCTGACGGGCACCACGGGCCAGCCCGCGGACGTGATCGACAAGCGCTTCCCGAGCCAATTCCCGAACGCGCCCATCGACGTCACCCGTTACATCCCCTATGACTCGTACTGGGTCAGTCCGGTGCATCGCCTGTTCCAGATGCGCCAGGAACTCGATTGCTCGCCCGCGGCCATGACTGCGGTCAATCCGAGTGGCTGCCGCGCGGACCTGTTCCCCTGGGTGGAGCTTACCGTGGGCGCAGGCTCGAGCGGCGCCCCGCGGCCCGAGAACTACAATGAGCAGACGACGCAAGAAGGCCCCGCGGCCATGGCGTTCTACAACATGGCGCGCGGCGACGTCCCCTATCTCGCCAAGCTGGCGCGTGAGTACGCCCTGGCGGACAACTATCACCAGGCGGCGCTCGGTGGTACCGGCGCCAATCACGTCATGCTCGGCTACGGCACGCTTATCTACTACGCGGACCACCGGGGCCAGCCGGCCCGGCCGCCCTTCAACCAGATCGAGAACCCGAACCCCGCGCCGGGTACCAACAATTGGTATGTCCAGGACGGCTACAAGGGCGGTTCCTACACCGAGTGCGCCGACCCCGCCCAACCCGGCGTGGCGGCGGTGGACAAATACCTCGCGGCCTTGCCCTACGCGGCGTTCAACCACGGCGACTGCCGGCCAGGGGCGTATTACCTGGTCAACAACTATGAGCCCGGCTACCACGGCAACGGCACGCCAGCGCTGCTCGGTGCGGATCATTTCACCGTCCCGCCCACCCGGCAGGGCAACATCGCGCTGCTCATGAGCCGCTACCACGTCAGCTGGAAGTACTACGGTGAAGGCTGGCAGGGCGGCCGATTGCGCCCGCACCTCGGGCGCTTCTGCCGCATCTGCGACCCGTTCCTCTATTCGACGCAGATCATGACCAACCCCGCGCTGCGCGCGGACAACGCCGGCATCCACGCCCTGTATGCCGATATCCGCAGCGACACTCTGCCCGACGTCTCCTTCGTCAAACCGGATGAGCTGCTCGACGGACACCCGGCCTCCTCCAAGGTGGATCTGCTGGAGGGATTCATCCGCAAGATCATCGACATGGTTCGCTCGCGGCCGGCTCTCTGGAAAGATACCGCAATCATGATCACCATGGACGAAGGCGGCGGGTTTTGGGACGAGGGGTACGTGCAGCCGATCGACTTCTTCGGCGATGGCACCCGGGTGCCACTCATCGTGGTGTCGCGCTACTCACGCGGAGGACGGGTGGTCCACACTTATTACGATCACGTCTCGTTCGACAAGTTCGTGGAGGCCAACTGGGAGATCGGTCAGCGCATCTCCCGCTACAGCCGCGACAACCTGCCGGACCCCATCGCCTCGCCCGCCAGTCCTTACGTGCCGCTCAACGCGCCAGCGATCGGCGACCTGATGGGCATGTTTCAGTTCAAGGTCCATGGGCCGCACGGCGGTTGATCGGCGATCCAGCGAGGCCCCGTACACATCGGCTGTAGTCCGCAAAATTCCATTTAAGCGGCGACAAGACTGTACTCGTGGTGGAGTCCGCCGAGAATGGGGTTGGCGCGGACGGAATAGGTTTCACCACGGCGATGACGTGAGACGGACTTCGGGAGGGCGATGGTCGGAGGATCCGGAATCCCCGGTCCCAAAGACATATGCGGTCGGCCGCGGTTGTAGTGCTGAATCCATGTTTTCAGCAACGTACGCAAATGCGATTCGGAGAGCGGAATCACCCAGTCCAGGCACTCCCTGCGTAATGTGCCGATGACCTGCTCGCAGAGGGCATTCATCTTCGGACAGTGAGGGGCGGAGCGCAGTACACGGAGTCCCAGAGCCTGGACCGATTCATCGAGCCCGGGGGAGAAGATACTGTCCCGGTCGTGGAGCAGGAATCGATATCGGTGATCGAGGGTGGCAACTTCGCGCAGTTGCTCCAGCGTCCAGGCCGCGGTAGGGTGAACCGTGACGTTGCCGTGGACCAAGCGACGGGGCCCGCGCTCGATCACGACGAAGACGTAGAGCATGCGAAAGTTCGCTGTGATGGCGAGACAAAAGTCGCAGGCTAAGATTCCTTGGGCGTGCAGGCGCAGGAAGGTCGACCAGCGCAGATCCCCTCGTGGCCTGCCCGGCGGGCGCGGGGGCATGTACTTGCGCACGGTGCCAGGAGAGATCCGGATGCCGAGCTTCAACAGCAACCAGTGAGCGATTGAGCAATGCGCCCCGATGGCGAGCATTCAGCACGACGCGCTTGCCTATCGTTTATTTATTCCATATTATAGAAGTTATGGGCAAGCGCGAATATCTCGGGCAGCTTGAGTTGATGGTATTGCTAGCGGTCGTCAGGCCATCTTCCCAAAAGGCCTATGGCGTATCGATTGCACGTGACATCACCCGAATCAGCCGGCGGCAAGTGGCGCTGGCGAGCGTTTATGCGGCTTTGGAGCGGCTGGAGAAGAAGGGCTTCGTGGTTTCGAGCCTCGGGGAACCGCTGGTTGAGCGAGGCGGCAAGGCACGCACTTACTTTCGACCGACTTCGGCAGGGATCCAGGAAGCGCGCCAGACTCAAGCGACGCTCATGCGGCTCAGCGGGGATCTATCCACCCTCAAAGGACAGCCCGCGTGACGATGCGAGAGGAGCCGACCTTCGCCGTCTGGCTCTTGAAGCATTTCGTCGCAAAAGAACGAAGGGAGTCACTGTTGGGTGATCTGTTTGAAGAATTCCAGGCGGGTCGAACATACTGTTGGTATTGGCGAGAAACGCTTGCGGCCCTCTTTATATCCATGCGTCGCGGTGCGCGCGGGGTTTTTTCTTGGTGCGGCGCTCAAGTCGTTCTGGGGCTTGTCGCGCAATCTCTTGTTGTCTGGGCCGTCCTGCTTTCGGAGCAGTATCGAGAGCATTGCCCTAATTTGCCCGCCTATTCGCGCGACTCGACCGCTCTAATGCTATGGGCGGGGATGCTCCAGATCGCGATTGCTCTCGTGGTCTGGCTCAATCCACTGGACCGTGCTGCCCGTTCACACCGACGGCCCAGACTCTTCCGACTGTCAGTTGCAGCCTTCGCCGCTGTCGGGCTCAGCAGCGGCGCGTTCACTTGGGCAAGTACGGCTTCTTGCTCAATCGGCCCCTTTGCTTGTCAGTCCCCGACCATGCATTCATGCGCATCCCGCGTTGGTGCGGCTCCCGAGACACGACAGTCTGTGGGGCGTCCGAGTCGGCTCGCCCTGCGGGCCAGCTTGCACTGAATGCCCGGGCTTCACTGCTGCAGGCTTCGAGCGGCCGGATCTGAAATCTCATAGAGAACACCACGCTAGATTCGCAAGCCTTGCTCGCGCCAACCAGAAGTATCGAAATGTCCCTCATTCTTTCCAAAATCATTGAGGTGCTGTCCTGGCTCGCGGTGCCGGTCGGACTCGTCTGCTTGGTTGATGACTGGCTGCTCAGGCCGGCGCGCCGGGCGCGGGCCGGGGGTGTGCCGCCCGCCAAGCCTGCGGTGATCACCTTCTGCTATCGCGCGCTGCCCATCCTTCTGGTGGCGGTGGTGCTATGGATATTGGCCACTCAGAGGGTCAACTTCAGCCTGGTGCTGGTCATCATCACGGCCGTGAGCGGGCTGATCTGGCTGGTGGATGCGCTGCTGCTCGCGCCGCGCCGCAGGCGCGCCGCCGAGGCGCCGGGGGCCGATGGCAGCGCCCGGATCGAACCCACCACGGTCGATTACGCACGCAGCTTCTTTCCGGTGGCGCTCGCGGTGCTGCTGCTGCGTGCCTTCGTGATCGAGCCCTTCCGTATCCCCTCCGATTCCATGATGCCCACGCTCCTCGACGGGGACTTCATCGTGGTGGACAAGTTCGCCTACGGCCTGCGGCTGCCGGTCATTCACACCAAGATCCTCGACACGGGCGAGCCGCATCGCGGTGATGTGATGGTGTTCCGCCCGCCTTTGCACCCTTCGCAGGACTGGATCAAGCGCGTGGTGGGCCTGCCTGGGGATCATGTCGTGGTGCGCGACGATCGCATCACGATCAACGGACAGGCGGTGCCGTTCAAGGTGACGGGCACCTACGACGACGGGTGCTACCAGAACATGGAGATCGCCACTGAGCATCTCGGCATGCACATTCACCATGCACTGCTGTGTCCCGTGCCGCTCGAGGAAACTTCCGACCCGCTGCCGACCTGCGCGCGCGCCGATACGCACGGCTATATCTGCGGCGGCACGCCGCCACCGGATGCTCTGCCGCTGCTCGAACAAAAGGTGGTCGATATGACCGTGCCCCCGGGCGAGTACATGGTGATGGGCGACAATCGCGACAACAGCGACGACAGCCGCGTCTGGGGCTTCGTGCCCGAGAAAGATCTGGTCGGCAAAGCCGAGTTCATCTGGTTCAACTGGGACATCGCGCGCAAGGGCGGGCCGATCTGGGGCCGAATTGGCAAGGAAATTCATTAGGCGCTGTCCATTGCCCGCGCCCGGCGCGTCCCATTTAAGCAGCAATCCAGGGTCAGAATAATTTGCGCGAAAGGCGGTCGCTGGAATGTCTGCAGCTTCGCCCCCGGAACGGCAGCTTCTGGGCCGCGCCAATGGCTTTCCCGGGTTGAGCGGGCATTTGCGTAGAGCCGGGGCCAGGAACGGCGCCGCTTTGCACGCGCGCTCCCTGCATGCGTGGAATTGAGACCCCGGAGAGGGAGCTGAAAAGGGCAGGCTTGCCTGTGTTGTGCCAGTTTACCACGCCTTATGTTGGGTTTAGCGTCTCGGCTGAGGGCAAAAGCCACTTCTCCATGCGATAGTTCGTCATGGACACGCCGCGCACTATGACCGTCTGCAGGCCGATAACGCGGAATCCAATTTCCTCAAATACGGGGCACGCTGTAATGCTCGCCTCCGTGTAGAGGCGATCCAGGCCTCGAGTCCGAGCCAGTCACTCGATATGCGTGAGCAGCGCGCGAGCGACGCCACGGCGCTGAAAGTCGGGATGGACATAGAGCATGTCAATGTGGCCGTCTGGCTCAATGTCCGAGAAACCAGCGATGCGATGTTCGCACTCAGCGATCCAGGTCGGCTTGGCTGCGCATCGTCGTGCGAATGCATCATGATCGATCAGATCCGGCGCCCAAGCCTGCACTTGCGAGTCGGTATAGTCACGCCGCCCGATGTTCCGCACAGAAGTGCGGAAGAGAGCGACCAGACCCGCAACGTCGTCGGTTTGATAAGGCCGGATCGTGATTGCAGGCATGTCGTCTCAGCTGCTCGGGCGTGAGCGGCTCAGTGCGATAGGCGCTGTCTCGAGACGACGCCGGAGGTCCGCCAACTCTCGGTCGCGACGCCCAAGCAAGCTCTGTAGGTCCCGGTAGGCTGCATAATAGTGGTCGACCAGCGCAGCAAGTTTACCGAGTTGTTCGCGGAGCTGCGCGGCTTCGCGCCGTAGCCGTAGAGTCGGCGCATCCGCGCGCGCTCTGCGCGCTGACTGGGGAGCTGAATCAGACGTTGTGCTCATGGGGGTGCATCGGCGTCTATTGAACGAACCATGGAAAGTGCTTCGGTGAGGCGTTCACGGGCAATCTTGAGAGTCTGGGTCGGGAGCGATGGGTCGCGAAGCAGCGCCTCATGGCGCTTCGCCTGATCCAGCCAGTAGGAGCGATGCTCGCTTGAGATGACAAAATTCTTGCAGCGCGCGCAGGTCGAGGGTTCGCGCCACTCTGGGTTGGGCCCGAATGCGTCGCCCCGGCAGGCGCTGTACTCCTCGCGGTAGACACAGAAACCCCAGTCACAGACGCCGAGGGTGAGGCCCGCTTCGACGAGCAGCCGAGCGTAGCTCTTCACATCCTGCTTGATCGAGCGGCCCCGAAACTGCGGTCGCTTTGCCACGAGTTCCGCGCCTGCACGTCCGCCGAGCTGTGGAACGCTCAGCATGTGCTCCCAGGCCGCGACGGACTGCTGGAGGACCTCGGCTTCGATTTCCTGCTGCAAGGAGTAATCGGTGCCGACATATCCGGTGTCCGTAATGGCGCGATCTCGGTGTCCCAGATGTTGGGCGAGAGCGAATAGCGATGTTCGGTCCCTCAGCGCAACGAAGCGAGCAAAAGTCTTGCGGCCCTGATGCGTCGAGAGCCGCCAGCGTTGTCCCCTGTGCAGCGGCAAGGAGAGTCGGGCTGCAAAACGTCCCAACCATTGGTTGATCCGAGTTGTGCTGGGAATCCAAAGCGGTTCGACGCTATTTGACTCCCACTCTGTTACACCACGAAATCCAGCTCGGGCTCGCTGCCAAAGCTCGGGGCGGCTGGTGCGAAGCCGATGGGGCGCGGAAAGCGCCTCAAGAACCGCGATAGCATGCACAGCAGGCTCGGGAGCCACCCACTGGTGTGATCGTCCATGATAACCAGGTTCGAGCTTGAAAATGGTTCCGGTCAGGACGGCAACGGTACTAGCGGTTTCGTCGTCAAGCGGCCGGATGCAGCCGCTCTGAAGGTGCAGAATCTCGCTCACCCGCGCACCGACGAGGTACGCGATCACGATGAAACAGGCGGCGTAGAGCATGTCGACGAGCTCGTAGAACTCCGAGAGCGTTCGAAATGTGTACACGCCGAGAGGAGTACAAATCGGCTGGGCGCGCAGCCGCCTGGCAGCCTCACGATAACGCGCTTTGTCGCCCGGGGCCCGGCGTTGAACCTGAGTCATCAAAGCGGCGTAGATCTCGCGTGCGCGCAGGACATCAACCGCACAGGCGGTCAGAAACTCGATGGCCCCGTGCACCAGAGGCACGACGATGGCATCCGGCGTGTAAGCGCGAGAGACGCGCTGACAGCGGTATACGCCCGCCGCGGCGTGCGTGCCACGACCGGGCCAAGGATCGAATGTCAGTCCATCGCCGATGAGCGATTGGTAGCGGCGCAAGTAGCCGAACACTCTCAGGTGCATTGCAAGAGTTGTGGGCGTGATGGGCTTGCCATCGTGCCGTGTCCGCGCAGCGATCTGCTGCTTGAAGTCCGCTATCGCCGTCGCGTCGAGCTCGTCGAATCGCGTGAAGCCCTCGCACTCCATCCAACGGACCAGCGTGCGCAAATGGTTGAAATAGACCAGTACTGTAACTGCGCGTTGGGCGACCCCGGTGCCCAGAGATCGTGTGCGAACGAGGGCGATGAGCCGACGGGCGCTCTCCAAGAGCGCCGCACAGGCTGGGTCGGTGAAGCGCCGTCCGCTCGGGAGCGCAAAAGCCCAGGAGAAGCGGACCGGACGCTCTTCCTCGAGTACAGAAGTCGGGGCGAAGATCCAGGTCGCATCGCTCCAGAGCGAATCACGCAGGAACCAATCGCGTCGACTCGCCTCGCTGGCAGACGCGTGGGATATCCGAGCTGTGGTTGCAGCGCTCATCGCAGTGGAGGGAGCGAGGGCAGCTCGGGAAGCAGCCGCTGCGCCTGCGCGATCTCGGCAGTTGCAAAGCGAGTCAGAATGTCCTCCTCGAGAATCCTGAGCGGCGGCGCATAGATCGATTCCCAGCGCACCGGATGTACGTGCGCCGCGGCGGACGCCAGGTGATCCCGCGCTTGAAGAAGCCGCGCGAGCGTGCGCGTATCGTGCGGGATCACGGCGTTGGGGCAGGTGAAGCAACCCAAGAAGTTGCCGCAGAGCTCCCCGGCTCGAGTACCAGGGGCGACTCCGGCCAGTGGGTCAAGGCAGTCGAATCCGAACATGGAAACGGCCGTTGCAGGCGGGACGACCATCTGACCGCCGGGTGCCGTGGCGGTGGTTGCTGGAGTGACGCCGCCATGATCGAGCCCTCGTGTGGTTCCTTCGAGATGCCCTACAAACACGCGTTGCAGGGCTGCGATCCGCGTCCGATTTTGCGCCTCGACCTCCGGAGACTCCACATATCCGATGGTCGTGGAGAGCTGCGCGTGGTTCGCCACCCCCTTCACCGTCATGAGATCGCCTGTGGCCCAGTAGATGCTCGTCAACATGCTTGGCCGGATCGACGCCGGCGCGACGTGCTTGAGCCCATGCCGTACCTCGAAGTCCCGAATCGGCTGCACCAGCACGTAGTTTGTCAGCACGTGGACGCCCGACGAGCTCTTAAGGAGAAATAGGCGCTCGCGCTCAGTAATCGTCGAGTGCGGGCGCAAACGGCGCGTCCACTCGATGAGCTCACGCACGAGCATCGGTGGCTCGATGGGTGTGGAGCTACGGAAAGAGCGGCGCTGAAGCGCGGCCGCTCGAGGCTTGGCCCATACGAGAAACTCTCGATCCTCGAGCAGCGGAACCGGCTGAAGGCACTGGCACTCGAGCTCGGCGATGGCCCACGCGTTGCCAGCGGTGTGAATCAGGATGGCGAGGTAATACGGCAGAATGGTGTCGAGGCCCGGATACAGACATGATTCGACGTGCTTCCGGCCCCCGACCTTCGAGACCGCCAAGTAACAGCGGTAATTGCCTCGAGAAACGAGTACCTTGTCTCGAGGTACGACGCCACCGAAACGCTGATCGATGTACGCCAGGAGCGCGCCACGAGACGCGAGCGGGTCAGCGCAGTCTTGCCGAGCGGACTCCCGTTCTTCGTCGGCGCGCCGGCGTTCGGTGCGTAGCTGCAGGATATCGCGCTCGCACGCTCGAAGCAGTGCGCGGATCTCCTGCGCGCCCGCCTTTACGCGCCTCAGCGTGTCGCGCCGTCGCCACGGAAACGGATTGAAGGGATACTCGATACGGGCGAGCAGTCCCGGACGGCAGCGTTCAAGCCACTGCAAGAGCTTGGTCACCGCTCCGTAAACCGCGCTGCGCGTCGGCTTGCTCCAAGGCCGGCCGTTCGCGGCCCGTTGGTTATTGAGCCACTCGACGTACCGCGCAAGAACGTCGCCGCCGAGGTCGTTGAGGCTGCGCACCGCGTCCGTCTCCGCGACAAAGCGCGCGAAGACCTTCAGCCGGCGCCACGAATCCTGGGCAGAATGTGGTGGTCGAGCCCCGTAATGATTACGGAAGGCATCGGCCAATGCTCGCCGCACGTCCTTTGGCAGCGTCAGCGTACCGAAATCGACCACCACGCCGCCCAACCGCAGCGGAGCACCGAGCGACCCTGCGGTCCCGAGACCCGCAGGGTCTCCGCTTTGCGGCAATACTCTCCGGATGCGTTCTCGCCCCCGTGCCATGTTCTAAGCCTGATCGAGCAGGGAGTCCAGAACGTCCGTCAAAACTACCCTATCGACGGCGATCGCGCGCAGGTATCGATCTGTTGTCGCGATGTGCTCGTGCCCCATTAGGACCTTCACGATCAGCAGCGGGTTGATCGCCGCGCCCTGGCTGGCAAGTCGCTCCAGTCTCGCCAACAGCATGCACGCAAAGGTCGAACGCAGCAGATGCGTGGTTGCGCGAAATCCGCAAACCTCGCCGGTATCGGCGGTCACTTGCTGGTAGCTGTTCTTCTTGACCGGGCGGCCCCAGCTGTTGATGAACAGCTCTCCGCGATCCACTGCTCCCCGCTTCCGTACGGCGCGCTTGATCCAGGCACGACGGTGCTCGGCCAAATAGCCGGTGGTCTCCTGCAAGAGCGAGTCCGCGGCGATCACGTACCCGCTCTTGCGTCCTTTGCGTAGCACTTCAATCACGTGATGCGGCGGCGCGCCAGAGGATCGGCGGGCGACCCCGTGCTTCAGGACATCGTTTACTGTGAGCCTGAGCAACTCGCTCACTCGAAGACCGGTATACAGCTGCCAGCGCGCCATCAGGTCGTACGGGGGCGGCAGCCGCGCCAGCAGCTCACGCAGCTGCGCGCTCGTCAAGGGGCGAGGTAGAGTCTCGAACTGGCGCAACACGAACAGACTGTGGTCAGCACCGGTGTCGTTCCTTCGCGCCCGTGAGCGGCTTCGGCGGGAGATCGTGAAATCGGTCCCACGTCCTGCCAGGTCAGAACTGCTCAGCCAACCGTTGCGGAGCATCCACTCATAGAATCGCAATACACCGCGCACCCGGTGGTTGATGGTCCGCACGCCATATGGGCGCCCCGTGTGAGCGCTAGGCTCGCGCAACATGCGGTTGCGGTAGGCAACGAGATCGGCCGCATCGGCCGAGCTCCATGGGATGCCGCTCTGTTCGAGAGCGTCGAACCAGTCGTACAGAACCTCCATGTAGGTGTTTAACGTGTCGGAGGTATGCGCCCGCCGGATCGCGTGCTCGTGCAAATATGCGAGTGCCGGCTCAATGAGCTCGAAGTGGGCGCTGAAAAGAAGGGGGAATCCTGCCGGCCTCGGCTCCCGCAACTTGATCGACTGCGCGGCGGCCGCCGCCTCTCGTAGCTGCGGGATGACCTCTGACGGCGATGGCAGGATGCCCTTGCGAACGATCTCAACCACGAGCGCGTATACGCTCTTGTAGGCACTTGACGGCATCCACGAACGAGAGTTTCTCCACGTGCATCGTCAAGTCGATCGCGCCTCCGCCGCCCTTCTTCGCACGGGTGTCGTACCACTTGGCCCCAGACGTCAGGATCTCAAACTCACCGCACGCGGTACGCAGGTGCCAGCGACGGCTCGTCATGTCCTTTATGGGCCTGTAGGTCGGATCTGCCTTGAGATAGATCGCCAGTAACGCCAGGGCGTCCTCGCCGTGCATGGCGCGAAGGCGCGCGACTGTTGCCAGATTAAATCTTCGACCCACAGCTCGGCTCTCGAAGTCGCACAGACCCTCCCCGGACCCCTCCCGGCTACTCGCCTCTTGCAGAGCGCCTTGGGAAAGGAAGGGGGAGTCTAGAAGAGATCGGAAAGAGATGGAGGGCGGGCTTGCTGGAGTTCCCAACATATCACGCCGGACTTGCCGTCAAGATCTGCGCGCGACCATTCTGGCCGTGCTCGCGAGCGCCTCCGGCGATCCTGACGGCTTCGCTGCGGCGTGGGGCTTCGTCCTCGGGCAATCCCGCCCGAGATCAAGACGGAGCTCGCTCATGAGCACGCTCAATTCGCTTCTCATTCGCGATCAACAGCTCGGCGTCGTGCGCAACGCGACGGCCGACGAAATCATCGAGGCCGCCCGCTCATGCGTGGCGCACAAGGTGCGCCGTGGCGCGTCTCTCGCGTCACCGATTGCCGCCCGGGACTATCTGGTCCTGCGCTTCGCAGAGCTGCAGCACGAAGTCTTCTGCGTGATCTACCTGGACAGCCGGCACCGCGTGATCGAGTGCCAGGATCTCTTCCGCGGCACGATTGATGGAGCGAGCGTCCATCCGCGGGAGGTCGTGAAGGAGGCTCTGCGACGGAACGCCGCCGCGTGCGTGCTGGTGCACAATCACCCGAGCGGCGTCGCGGAACCGAGCCCGGCAGACGAGCTGATCACCCGGAGACTTCAGGACGCGCTGCAGCTCGTCGATATCCGCGTGCTCGATCACCTTATCGTGGCGGCTGGCGGCATCACCAGCTTTGCGGAGCGCGGTCTTCTGTGACGGAAAGCGTCGCCCGGCTCCGGTTCATCCGGAGTCGGGTGGTGCTATTGCGGTTTCAAATGGTCGCTGTGCCGTCTGATTTGCAGGCGAGGGGGAATTCCCTTCCGTGCCCCGCGGAACCCGATGAGGCCGTATCGGGATCTGGTGCCGATCAGGTGGTCGGCGGAATCGTCGGGTCATTGCCCCAACCGGCGCCTTCCGTCGCCGCGAGAGGATTGCCGTTCTCCCACCGATTGGCGGTGACCCGGCAGCCGGAGATCGCATCCGCTGTGCTCGAGACCAGCCAGAGCAGCGGCGGCACCATGATCGCTGTCCAGCAGCCTGCCTCGGGCGCTTTCCGGAAACGCATCGGGAATCATGCCCGTCAGGGTGGCGCCGCCCGGCAGCAGGGCGTTGACCGTTATCCTGGTGCCGTACAGATCGTGCGCCCAGATTAGGGTCTCGGACGCCAAGGCCGCCTTGGAAGGTCCGTAGGGCGAGAAGCCCGCCCGCCGCATGGTGGAATGGCTTATCGAGACATTGACGATACGACCCCAGCCCGCTTGCAGCATGTGGGGTACGGCGGCGCGGGCCAAGAGGAAGGGACCGTTGACGTTGGTGTCGATCACCATCCGCCAAGTATCGGGATCGACCTCCCAGAACCGGGTCGGATGGGTCATGAAGGAGTCGCCGACGTACTTCATGCCCCGGCCGGCGTTGTTGACCAGGATATCCAGGCGGCCAAACCGCTCAAGGGTGGCCGCGACGACGCGCCGTGCGTCCGCTTCTCGAGTGACATCGGCGAGAAGTGGGAGGACGAGATCCTTGCCGGCCTCGGCCGCCACCGAGTCGATCTCGGCGCGCTCGCGGGCTGCGGTCGCCACCACCTGGATGCCGGCGCGCACCAAGCCCAGCGCCATCGCCCGTCCGATTCCGCGTCCCGCGTCGGTGACGATCGCCACCCGTCCGTTCAGGGCATTTGAACCCTCGTGCTCTCGAGCCATTTCAGGTTCTCCTGAGTCCGATGAATTGCACTCGCCCTCCCTCCTATTTCCCCTCCCGCATCCAAGGGGTGAACGTCACGGCAACCAGCAGTCCTTCCGGGGATAGGAAGCGACTGACCGTTTGACCCCACGGCTCCTGCCGATTCCGGATGAGCATCCGGTAGCCCCGACGTTCGAGTACCGCGGTGGCGTCCTTGAGGTTGTCCACTTCGAACTCGAACCACGCGGGTCGGGAATGTCGGCGGGCCAGACCTCCGTACCGAAGCAGGACTGGGCGGCCTGTGGGAGAGGCCACAGGGCAAAGCTTCTGGCGCCCTGAAGGGCCTCGGTATGCCGATAGCCGCCGGACTCTTCCTTGAAGGCGATTCCGAGGTCGTCGGCGTAGAGCTTGCGGCTGGGGTCGGGGTCGCGAACGATCGGGCCGACTCCGGCGATGAACAGCACCTTCACGGCATTCGGGTCTTGCATGCGCTCACCTCCCGGAGGGTGGAGAACGGAAAATGCCGTCGCGAAGTTTACGCGACGGCCTTGGCTCGCGTCGCAATCCAGTCGCGCACGGCGAAGAGGAAGTCACTGTGCGGGAGGTCATCGAGAGGATCAAGACGACGGACGGAGAGGAGTGCGCCCACCTCCGTCTGAAACAGGCGATAGTCGCCAATCATGGCGACCGAGCCGGGAAGGGGAGGCTCGGTCGGCCTGCGATGTTCCGATAGCCAATTGCGCACGCGGCGGATCGCTTCGTTCGGGTCGTTGCCATGGACCTCGATGTCCTGGCCGCTGATGTCCGACAGCGCCGCATCGTAGCGATGCGATTTCGCTTCCAGGATCAGAGCGCGCTTGCGCTTGTGACGGCCGCTGCCGAACAGTCGAGCTCCGAGGTGAAGTCCCAGCTCCATCGGCATGTTGAATCGCGGTACTCCCGCCGGGCCGACCTCGACCCGCGACAGATCGTGGATCCCCCAGTCGCATTCACCGATCATCCGGGCGATCTTGCTGACCCGGATCTCGGCGCCGTCGGTCTCATCGAGTGCGCACCGGGGATGATAGCCCGATGAGAGGGTCGCGAAGACCATCGCGCGGAAAATGGGCTTGAACCCGTCGTCGAACGGGCAGTTGATGAAGACGGCCTTGGAGGCTGGCGGCTTAGCCGCGCGCTGGCTCGCCACGCAAATGCTCGGACTTCGTCCGCAGCGCGTCGCGAATGGCGCGAGCAGTGGCGGACCGCCGTCCGCTGATCGGGGGAATCTTGATGCCCCGATAGACGACCGTGCGCTCGAACTTCATCGCGAAGCGCTTCGGTGCTGCCTTTTTCGCTACTCTCGCCATAGGGCGCAATATGAGACTTCGGGATCGTCGGCGCAAGTCCCACTTTCCGCGCCAAGTCGCAGAATTGGCGCGGAAGGGGATTTCAGCAAGCCCTTATTTTATCAGAGAAAATCTGTGACTACCGGTCTCCTGGGGACGGCCCACTGCCTGTCTCGCCAAAGGGCGCAACGTATGCCGCCCTCGTAGCACGGACGTCGCGCTTCCCCACGCCCCCTGCGGTGGGAGGTCGGCTGGCGCACTGCAGTTCATTCGGGCGCCGGGAATCCTCCTCGCGTGGTGCGCTCGCCTTCGGTGATCAAGCCCATTCGCTGTAACCGTGCTTCGACCGCCCGCAACGTACGTCGGTGCTTCCTCGCGAGTTCATGGGGAGACTGCCCGCCCTTGAATGATTCGGCCAGCCTAGTGTCTTCATCCCCGGTCCAGGCCTTCCCGACGTTGTCGGGCAGCAGGGCACGCCGTTGGGCGCGAGCCTCCGCCCGATCCAGCGCAGTCACGGCGGTGAGCAGCGCGCGCATGACGTCCGCACGGTGAATCACGGATTCCGACGGGAGTGGGACCTCC
>JAJXWE010000043.1 GCA_021781775.1 Pseudomonadota bacterium
GAATCACGCAGACCTGGTACATCGGAGCCGGGCACCTGCCGGTGCAGGCGATTCTCAGCAGCAGCAGGGGCAGGGAAGTCGTCCAGTATTCACGCTTCGGCGTGCCGGTCAGCATCGAGCCGCCGCAGGGCTGAGCGCCGCGCCGGATCAGACCAGTACGCGCTCGATGCCGCCGCGGTTGGCGCGCGCGACGTACTCGGCCATCCAGTTCTCACCAAGGATGTACCTGGCAATTTCGACGACGATGTAGTCTGCGTCGAGATCGGCATCCTCGTTATAGCGCTTCAGTCCCTGCAGGCAGGATGGGCAGGAGGTCAGTATTTTGACGCGCTCGGCACCAGCTGCCCGCAGTTGTTCGGCGCCGCTGCGCACCTCCTCTTCTTTGCGAAACCGTACCTGCGTCGACACGTCGGGACGGGTGATGGCGAGCGTTCCAGACTCCCCGCAGCATCGGTCGTTCTTCTCGATGTGTCCATTGCGTGCTTCGTTGATCAGGGCGTTGACCACCTTCAGCGGGTCATGCTGCTTGATCGGCGAATGGCACGGGTCGTGGTACATGTAGCGCGTGCCGGTGACGCCCTCGAGCTGCACACCCTTTTCCATCAGGTATTCGTGGATGTCGATGATGCGTGAGCCGGGGAAGATCTCCTCGAACTTATAGCTCTGCAGCTGGTCGTAGCAAGTCCCGCAGCTGACGACGACGGTGCGGATGTCGAGATAGTTGAGCGTATTGGCGACGCGGTGGAACAGGACGCGATTGTCGGTGGTGATTTTCTCCGCCCGATCGAACTGGCCGGCGCCCCGCTGCGGATAGCCGCAGCACAGATACCCGGGTGGTAGCACGGTCTGCACGCCCACGTGCCAGAGCATGGCCTGGGTGGCGAGTCCGACCTGTGAGAACAGCCGCTCCGAGCCGCAGCCGGGAAAGTAAAACACGGCCTCGGTATCGGATGTGGTCACGCCGGGGTCGCGAATCACCGGCACGTAGGCGGAGTTCTCGATGTCGAGGAGTGCCCGGGCCGTCTTTTTCGGCAGGCCGCCCGGCATCTTCTTGTTGACGAAATGCACCACCTGCTCGCGCAGCGCCGGTCGGCCGGTGCTCGCCGGCGGACGTCGGGTCTGCGCGAGCGCCAATCCCTTCAGCAGCTGGTTGCCCGCGCGCTGTGCCCGATAGCCCCACTGGATCATCACCTTGCGCGCCAGGCGAATGGTCTCCGGCGAGGTGGCATTTAGAAAGAACATCGAGGCGGCGGCGCCCGGATTGAAGCGTCGCTTGCCCATGCGCCGCAGCAGGTCGCGCATCGCCATGGAGACGTCTCCAAAGTCGATGTCGACGGGACACGGCGCGACGCACTTGTGGCATACCGTGCAATGCTCCCCGACGTCGGCGAATTCGCCCCAGTGGCGCAGGCTCACGCCGCGGCGGGTCTGCTCCTCGTAGAGGAAGGCCTCGATCAGCAGCGAGGTCGCGAGGATCTTGTTGCGCGGGCTGTAAAGCAGATTGGCGCGCGGCACGTGCGTGGCGCAGACCGGCTTGCACTTGCCGCAGCGCAGACAGTCCTTGATCGAATCGGCGATCGTGCCGATCGCGGATTGCTGCATGATGAGCGATTCGTGGCCGAGCAGATTGAAGCTCGGGGTATAGGCGTTCGCCAGGTCGGCCCCGGGCAAAAGTTTGCCGCGGTTGAAGCGGCCCTGGGGATCGACCCGCTCCTTGTAGGCCCGGAATTCCCTCGTCTCGTCTGCGTGCAGGAATTCCAGCTTGGTGATGCCGATGCCGTGCTCGCCGGAGATGACCCCGTCCAGCCGCCGCGCGATGGCCATGATGCGCGCCACTGCAGCGCTGGCGGACTGCAGCATCCGGTAGTCGTCCGAGTTTACCGGTATGTTGGTGTGCACGTTGCCGTCGCCGGCATGCATGTGCAGCGCGACGAATATGCGCCCGCGCAGCACACGCTTGTGCGCCTCCTCGCACGCCGTGAGGATCGGCGCGAACACCCCGCCGCCACCGAAGATCTGCCGCAGCGGCGCGCGCAGCTCGCGCTTCCAGGAGATGCGGATGGCGCGTTCCTGCAGCAGATCGAACATGCGCGTCTGCGGCTCACGTGCGGCGCGCGCGCGCAGCTCCTCGGGTGGTATGTCTGTGCCGAGATGCGCCAGCTCGGCGACGCCGTCACAGAGCCGCGTGTCCATGTTCTCAGCGAGCCAGCGCCAGCGCTCGCGCGTCTTGTCGAACAGCTGGCGTGCCTGCGCAGCGCGCTCGCCGACCACTTCCTCGTAGGTCAACCTGCCGACCTCGGGATCGTCGGCGCGTGCGAGCGGCAGTGGACCGGCGAGCAGCCGTTGCAGCTCTTCGGTCAGCTCCAGCTTGTTGGCGATGGAAAATTCGATGTTGATACGTTCGATTTCATCCGTGTACTCGCCCATGCGTTCAAGCGGCAGCACAACGTCCTCGTTGATCTTGAAGGCGTTGGTGTGCCGGGCGATCGCGGCGGTGCGTGCACGGTCCAGCCAGAACTTCCGCCGGACATCGGCACTGACCGCCACGAACCCCTCGCCGCTGCGAGCGTTGGCGATGCGCACCACGGCTGAGGCGGCCGCCGCGACCTCGGATTCCTCCGCGCCGACGATGTCGCCGAACAACGCCATCTTCGGCAGCGAACCGCGCTTGGACTTGGTCGTGTAGCCCACCGCGCGTAGATATCGCTCATCGAGGTGCTCGAGCCCCGCCAGCCACACGCCGCGCGGATTCAGGCCGTCCAGGTGCCGCTTGATCTCGACGATGGCCGGAACTGCTTCGCGGGCCTGCCCAAAGAATTCCAGGCACACGGTGCGCGTGTAGGCGGGGCTGCGGTGCAGTACCCAGCGGGCACAGGTGATGATGCCGTCGCAGCCTTCTTTCTGCACACCGGGCAGGCCGCCCAGAAACTTGTCCGTGACATCCTTGCCGAGACCGACCTTGCGGAACCGGCGCCCCGGGATGGTTAGCCGCTGGCGCCGCAGCTCGGGGGCCCGCTCCGCGGGGTGGCGGCCATCCTTCCACAGCAGCTCGAACTCCGCGGTTTCGACATCGTGGATCTTGCCGCGGTTGTGTGCGAGGCGGCTGACCTCGAGCCAGTTGCCCTCGCAATCGACCATGCGCCACCAGGCGAGATTGTCGACGGCCGTTCCCCACAACACGGCCTTCTTCCCGCCGGCATTCATGGCAATGTTGCCGCCGATGCAGCAGGCGTCGGCCGAGGTCGGGTCGACGGCGAACACCAGGCCGCTGCGCGCGGCGGCGTCCGCCACGCGGCGCGTCACGACACCGCATTCCGTGACGATCGTGGGCACTGGTACGTCGAGGCCCGGCAACGCCAGCGACTCGATGCCGCCGAGGCGCTCGAGTTTCTCGGTGTTGATCACTGCCGAGCGCGGAGTCAGTGGAACCGCTCCGCCCGTGTAGCCGGTGCCGCCGCCTCGCGGGATGATGGTGAGCCCGAGCTCGATGCAGGTGCGCACGAGCGGGGGGATCTCCGTCTCGGTGTCGGGCATGAGCACCACAAACGGGTACTCAACGCGCCAGTCGGTCGCGTCCGTGACGTGCGTGACGCGGGCGTAGGGATCGAAGCGGATGTTGTCGGCACGGGTATGACGGCGCAGCGCGCGAAACGCGCGTCGCCTGAGCTCGGTCCATTCGGCGAAGTCCTGCTCGAAGCGCCTGACCGCGCCGCGCGTAGCAGCGAGCAGCGTCCCAACGAGCTCGAAGCGCTCGCCGTCGAGCGCGTCGCGCCGTCGGTCAATGGCTGCTAGGCGGTGATGCAACGCCTCGACCAGCAGGCGCCGGCGGCGGACATTCTCGATGAGGTCGTCCTGCAGGTAAGGATTGCGGCGCACGACCCAGATGTCGCCGAGTACCTCGTAGAGCATGCGCGCGGAGCGACCCGTGCGCCGCTCGGCCCGCAGCTCGCCGATGATCGCCCAGTACTGTGGCCCGAGCAGGCGCAGGACGATCTCGCGATCGGAGAATGACGTGTAGTTGTAGGGAATCTCGCGCAGTCGCGCCGGCTCGTCGGTTTCCGCGGGTATCCCCGGGAGCGGTTCGGTGCGGGCTGCAGCGTTCATACGGGCGGTCCCCGCGGTCCGCGCGGACCTCAGGGCAGATCGGTGCTGCCCATGAGATACCGGTCGCACTCGCGCGCCGCGCCCCGTCCTTCCTCGATCGCCCAGACCACGAGGCTCTGTCCGCGCCGGCAGTCGCCGGCGGCGAAGATGCCCGGGACGGTGGTCGCGAAGCGGCCATGTGCGGCCTCGACGTTGGAGCGCTGATCGGTCGCGACGCCGAAATCGGCGAGCAGTGACTGCTCGGGACCGGTGAATCCGAGTGCGAGCAGCACCAGATCGGCTGGAACGTCCGTCTCGCTGCCCGGCACCTCGGCTGGCACCTGCCGGCCGTTCCCGTCGCGCTGCCACGTGATGCGCACCGTGGTGAGGGAGTGCACACCCTGCTCGGCGTCGCCGTTGAACCGCTTGACCGTCGTGACGTAGGTACGCGGATCGGCGCCGAACAGCGCGGCCGCCTCCTCCTGACCGTAATCGAGGTGGTACACCTTCCGCCACTCGGGCCAGGGGTTATCCGTTGCGCGATCCATCGGCGGTTGCGGCATGATTTCCAACTGCGTCAGACTCTTGCAGCCCTGACGCATGGCCGTGGCGACGCAGTCGGTGCCCGTGTCGCCGCCCCCAATGACCACCACGTGCTTGCCGCCGGCGTGGACCGGGCTGCGCTCCGGACCGCCGTCGAGCAGTGCCTTGGTGCTTGCGGTCAGGTATTCCATCGCGAAGTGCACGCCCTTGAGCTTGCGGTTCGGAACCGTCAAATCGCGTGGTTGGGTCGCTCCCGTGCACACCACGATGGCATCGAAGTCTTTACGCAGGAGCTGCGCCTCGACGTTTTCCCCGACGTGGGCGTTGCAGACGAATTTGACCCCTTCCTTCTCCATCAGCTCGATGCGCCGGAGTACGACGTCCTGCTTGTCGAGCTTCATGTTGGGGATGCCGTACATCAGCAGTCCGCCCGGGCGGCTCTCGCGCTCAAGCACCGTGACACTGTGTCCGGCGGCGTTCAGCTGCGCGGCGGCCGCGAGGCCGGCGGGACCGGAGCCGATGACCACCACGCGCTTGCCGGTGCGGCTCGCCGGGGGCTCCGGTGCGATCCAGCCCTGTTCCCAGCCTTCGTCGGCGAGCGCTGCCTCGATGGTTTTGATGGCAACCGGCGGGCTGTTGATGCCGAGCACGCACGATCCCTCGCACGGTGCCGGGCAGACTCTGCCGGTGAACTCCGGGAAATTGTTCGTCTTCTGCAGTCTCTCCAATGCTTCGCGCCACAGACCGCGGTACACCAGATCGTTCCACTCGGGAATCAGGTTGTGGATCGGGCAGCCTGAGGCCATGCCCGAGACCAGCGTGCCGGTGTGGCAGAACGGCACGCCGCAGTCCATGCAGCGCGCCGCCTGATTGCGCAGGCGCTTCGGGTCCATGTGGTGATGAAATTCCCGCCAGTCGCGCACGCGCTCGAGCGGCGCGCGGTCCACCGGAAGCTCGCGCAGATATTCGATAAATCCAGTCGGCTTGCCCATCGGGTACTCGGTTGCTGTGTCAATTTCCGCCGACGCGCGCCAAGTCGCGCGCGTTTTCCTCGAAGGCGACCATGACGGCCTCCTCGCCGGCCAGTCCCTGGCTGTGCGCGCGGCGCAGCGAGGCGACGGCGCGCTTGTAGTCCTTGGGCGTCACGACGATGATCCGGGCCGCGAGCTCGGTCCAGTTCTCGAGCACGTGACGGGCGCGGGCGCTGCCGGTGTACTCGGCGTGGCGCTCGATCATGGCGCGTACGCGAGCGGTCTGCTCGGGATCGGCGAGCGGTTCGAGTCCCACCATCTGGGTGTTGACGTGTCCGGGGAACCCGCCGGTCTCGTCGAGCACGTAGGCGACGCCGCCAGACATGCCCGCGGCGAAGTTGCGGCCGGTGGGACCGAGCACCACTACGTTGCCGCCCGTCATGTACTCGCAGCCATGATCGCCGACGGCCTCGACGACCGCGTCGGCGCCGCTGTTGCGCACGGCGAAGCGTTCGCCGGCCATGCCGCTCACGTAGACTTCTCCGGCGGTCGCCCCATAGAGACCTACGTTGCCGATGATGATGTTCGCCTCCGGCGCGAACCGCGAGCCGGCTGGCGGGAACACGATGATCCGCCCGCCCGAGAGACCCTTGCCGACGTGATCGTTGGCATCACCTTCAAGCACGAAGGTCATGCCAGGCGGCATGAAGGCGCCGAAGCTCTGGCCGGCGGTCCCCTTGAAGTGGATGCGGATCGTGTCGGGCGGCAGGCCCGCCGGTCCGTGCCGGCGTGTCAGCTCGCTGCCGGTGATGGTGCCGACCACGCGGTTGACGTTGCGGATCGGCAGTTCGGCGCGCACCCGCTCACCACGCTCAATCGCCGGCTGGCACAGCGGCAGGAGCCGGGTCACGTCGAGCGACTTCTCCAGTCCGTGGTCCTGGGCGATCTGATGGAAGCGCCCCACTTCCTCGCCGACGTCGGGCTGATAGAGGATGTTGCTGAAATCGAAGCCCTTCGCCTTCCAGTGCTCGATGGCCTTCTTCGGGCGCAGCCGGTCGACCCGCCCGATCATCTCCTCGACGCTCCGGAAGCCGAGCTCCGCCATGATCTCGCGCACGTCCTGGGCGATGAAGCGCATGAAGTTCACCACGTGCTCGGGTTTTCCGGCGAACTTCTCGCGCAGCCGCGGATCCTGCGTCGCGACTCCCGCCGGGCAGGTGTTCAAGTGGCAGACGCGCATCATGATGCAGCCCAGAGCCACCAGCGGGGCGGTGGCGAAGCCGAATTCCTCGGCGCCGAGCAGCGCGGCGATCACCACGTCACGGCCGGTCTTGAGCTGCCCATCGGCCTCGATCGTGATGCGGCTGCGCAGGTTGTTCAGCACGAGCGTTTGATGCGCTTCGGCGACGCCGAGCTCCCACGGCAGACCCGCGTGCGTGATCGAAGTCTGCGGTGAGGCGCCGGTCCCGCCGTCATGGCCGCTGATCAGCACCACGTCGGCATGCGCCTTGGCCACGCCCGCGGCTATCGTGCCGACACCGACCTCGGAGACCAGCTTGACGCTGATGCGTGCCTCGCGATTGGCGTTCTTCAGATCGTGGATCAGCTCGGCGAGATCCTCGATCGAGTAGATATCGTGATGCGGAGGCGGAGATATGAGTCCGACGCCGGCGGTGGTGTGTCGCGTCTTGGCGATCCAGGGGTACACCTTGGTCCCGGGGAGCTGTCCGCCCTCGCCGGGCTTGGCGCCCTGGGCCATCTTGATCTGCAGCTCCTTGGCATTGACCAGGTACTGACTGGTCACTCCGAAGCGTCCCGAGGCGACCTGCTTGATGGCGCTTGCCTTGGAGTCCCCGTCCGCCAGTGGCTGGTAGCGCGCCGGATCCTCGCCGCCCTCACCGGTGTTGCTCTTGCCGCCGATGCGGTTCATGGCGATGGCCAGGGTCTCGTGCGCCTCCTGGCTGATCGAGCCGTATGACATCGCGCCGGTCTTGAAGCGCCGCAGGATGGATTCGACCGGCTCGACTTCCTCGATCGGTACCGGCTCGAACGGCACGAACTCGAGCAGGCCGCGCAGGGTGGCCAGCTGCTTGGACTGATCGTCGATCAATCCGGCATAAGACTTGTATGTCGCATAGCTGCCGGTGCGCACCGCCTTCTGCAGCCGGTGGATGGACTCCGGGTTGAACAGGTGGAACTCCCCGCCGGCGCGCCACTGGTACTGGCCGCCGGTCTCGAGGGTGTGGTCGTGCTCATGCGCCGGGAAGGCCGTGCGATGGCGCGTCAGCACTTCCTGGGCGATAGTCTCCATGCCGATGCCCCCGATGCGCGAGGCGGTCCACGTGAAGTACTGATCGATGACGTCCTGGCGCAGGCCCACGGCCTCGAAAACCTGCGCGCCGTGATAGCTCTGGATCGCCGAGATGCCCATCTTGGACATCACCTTGACCACGCCCTTGGTCGCTGCCTTGACGAAGTTCTTGCACGCCAAGGTGATGTCGACGTTGGTGATCAAGCTCTCGCGGATCATGTGCTCGAGCGTCTCGAACGCCAGGTACGGGTTGATCACCGAGCAGCCGTAGCCGATGAGCAGCGCGAAGTGATGCACTTCGCGCGCCTCGCCCGTCTCGAGCGCGATGCTCACGCGCGTGCGCAGTCCTTCGCGAATCAGGTAGTGATGCAGGCCGCTCACGGCGAGCAGCGCCGGCACCGCCGCGAAGTCCCGCGACACGCCCCGGTCGCTGAGCACCAGGACATTGACCTCCTCGTCCTCGATCATGCGCCGTGCCGCCAGGCACAGCTCTTCCATCGATTTGATCAGGCCCTTCTCGCCGCGGGTGGCGCGGAACAGGATCGACAGGGAGCCGACCTTCAGACCGGGCAGCGCCATGCGCCGCACCTTGGCGAACTCCTCGTTGGTGAGGATCGGGCCGCGCAACTCGAGCCGACGGCAGTCGG
>JAJXWE010000044.1 GCA_021781775.1 Pseudomonadota bacterium
CGAGCCATGGGGCTGAAGCCCATGCCGCTCGGCCTGGATTTGAGCGGTGGGCTGGACCTGCTCTACCAGGTCGACATCCAGAGCGCCGTGCGGCAGATCCTGCAGACCTATACACAGGACGCCTCCCGGGCGCTCGCGGAGGCGAAGGTTCCGGTGACGAGCATCGGTACCGTCGCCCTCGACGGGGGTGCGCTGCCGAATACCATCCAGATCGCGCTCGGGCCCAACGCGGATCTGGCGGTCGCCGAGCGCGTGCTCACCGATCCGCTGCGCGGGCTGACCATCACCACGAGCAACGGCCCGAACGGCCCGGTCATCCAGGCCACCATGCCGGCCGCGAAGATCCTCGAGCGCGAGAACTACGCGATCGAGCAGAACATCTCCATCCTGCGCAACCGCGTCAACCAGCTCGGCGTGTCCGAGCCCAAGGTGGAGCGGCAGGGCAACGACCGCATCGACGTGCAGCTGCCCGGCATCCAGAACATGGCCGAGGTCAAACACCTGCTCGGCCAGACCGCAACGCTGGAGTTCCATCTGAACGACGTCGGCAACAGCGCCTACGAGGCCCAGCAGTCGGGCAACGTGCCGCTCGGCGACAAGCTCTATACGAACACCTGGAACGGCCTGCCGATACTGCTGAAGCGCGAGGTGATCGCCACGGGCGACCAGCTGACCAATGCCACGGTGGGCGAGAGCCCGCAGGGGCCGGCGGTCAACGTGACCCTCGACAGCCGTGCCGGGGAGAACATGCTGCGCACCACCAAGTCCAACGTCGGCAAGCCGATGGGCGTGGTGCTGATCACCAAGCACACCGAGACCCACGAGGAGAGCGGCAAGCAGGTGACGCAGCAGGTGACCACGGAGAAGGTCATCAACGACGCGACCATCGACGGGGTGTTCTCCGACCGCTTCCAGATCACCGGCCTGACGCTCGGGGAGGCCCAGGACCTCGCTCTGCTGCTGCGCTCGGGCTCGTTCGTCACGCCCATCAGTCTGGTGTCCGAGAACGTCATCGGGCCGAGCCTCGGCGCGGCGAACATCCGCATGGGTATCATGGCGCTGGTGATCGGCATGGCCGGCGTGCTGCTGTTCATGGCTGTTTACTACAAGATCTTCGGCCTGGTCGCCGACGCGGTGCTGGTCGCGAACGTGGTATTGCTGACGGCGCTGCTGTCGATGATGCATGCCTCGCTGTCGCTGCCGGGTATCGCCGGCATCATCCTCACGGTGGGCATCGCGGTCGACGCTAACGTGCTGATCTACGAGCGTATCCGGGAGGAACTGCGCAAGGGCGTCTCGCCCCAGGCAGCGATCCGCGCCGGCTTCGAGAAGGCGTTCTCGGCCATCGCCGACTCCAATGTCACGACCGCGATCGCCGGGCTGGTGCTGTGGATCTTCGGAACCGGCGCGATCCGCGGCTTCGCGGTGGTGCTGACCCTCGGCATCGTGACCTCGATGTTCACCTCGCTGATGGGCAGTCGCGCAGTGGTGACGCTCATGTACGGCGGGCGGCGCAAGATCGCCCGGCTGCACATCTAGGGGACCGCACGTGGAATTTTTCAGCCATCAAACCAACTTCCAGTTCATGGCCACACGCAAGGTGTGGTTTGGACTGTCCATCGTGCTGATGATCGCCTCGCTCGCGCTGCTCGTCTCGCGCGGCCTGAATCTCGCCATCGATTTCACCGGCGGCGTCACGGTGCAGGCGGCGTTCCCGGCTTCGGCTGACCTGGTGGCCGTGCGCGAACGCGTCGCCGCGGCCGGCTTCAAGGACGCGGTGGTTGAATACGTCGGCTCCTCGCGGGCCATTGCCGTGCGTTTGCCACCGGAGCTGCATCAGACCTCCACGCAGCTGCGCTCGCGCATCGAGACTGCGCTGAAGCAGGTTAGCCCCGGCGCGACGGTCCAGTCGCTCTCAGTGGTCGGTCCGCAGGTCGGTTCGCAGCTGAAGACCAGCGCGATGTGGGCGCTCGGGTTCACGCTGTTGTTCATCTTCCTCTACATCGCCTGGCGCTTTCACACCTGGCGGTTGTCCCTCGGCGCCATTCTCGCCGTGCTGCACGACCCGATCCTGGTGCTCGGGTTCTTCGCCCTCACGCAGATTTCCTTCGATCTGAACGTGGTGGCGGCCGTGCTGGCGGTGATCGGCTACTCGCTGAACGACACGGTGGTGGTGTTCGATCGAATCCGCGAGCGTTTCGAGGGCAACCGGCGGCTCGCGGCCAACGTGGTGCTCGATCAGGCGATCAACCAGACGCTGTCGCGAACCATCATGACCAAGGTGGTCACCTCCATCGTGGTGGTCGCGCTGCTGCTGCTCGGGGGGCCGGTGCTGCGCGGCTTCTCGGCGGCGCTGCTGATCGGCATCCTGGCGGGCACGTACTCCTCGATCTACATCTCCAGCGCCATCGCGCTGCAGTGCGGCCTGACGGCCGAGCATATCTTTCCGACCGCCCGCAAGGCGGCGGCCGACCAGCTGCCCTGAGGGCTCGATGGCCGCTCACGCGCTGCTGAACATCGCGGTCCGCGCCGCGCGTCGGGCCGGCGAGGTGATCGTGCGCAGCATGAACAACCTCGAGTCGCTGAAGGTCACGGCGAAGGGCCGCAACGACTTCGTCTCCGAGGTTGATCGGGCGGCCGAGGCGCAGATCGTCGAGATCATTCGCCGGCACTACCCCGATCACGCCATTCTGGCTGAGGAGGGCGGCGCGCAGGGCGAGCACGAGTTCCGCTGGATCATCGATCCGCTCGATGGGACCACCAACTTCCTGCACGGCTTTCCGGTGTTTGCCGTGTCGATCGCCTGCGAGCACAAGGGCCGCCTGGAGCACGCCGTGGTCTATGACCCGATGCGCCAGGAGCTGTTTACGGCCTCGCGTGGCGGCGGCGCACACCTGGAGAACCGCCGCATGCGGGTAAGCAAGCAGCGCACGCTCGAGGGGGCGCTGATCGGCACGGGTTTCCCGTTTCGGGCCAATGACCGTTATGTCGATGAGTACTTCGCCATGTTGAAGGCGGCCACCCAGAGCACCGCCGGGGTACGCCGGCCGGGCGCCGCGGCGCTCGACCTGGCTTACGTCGCGGCGGGGCGTCTCGACGGATTCTGGGAGATGGGGCTGTCGCCCTGGGACACGGCAGCCGGGACGCTCCTGATCCAGGAGGCCGGCGGGCATATCGGCACGCTGAGTGGTGAGGAGTACCGTCAGGGCGGCAATGTTCTGGCCGGCACGCCGCGCGTGTATGCGGCGCTGATCGAGCTGTTTGCTCCGTACCTGCCGCAGGAGCTGCGCTCGCGCTGAGCTGCCCGGCCAGGTCGGTGGGCGGGCTCGCAATCGAAAAAGAGCTTGTGTAGAGTCCCGGCATGATAAAGCAGCTCTTTGCAACAAAAACGGTCGCCGAAATCGAGGCAGCAGACGCAGCGGATGCAGCGGGTCACCAGCTGAAACGCACGCTCTCGGCCACGGCGCTCACCATGCTCGGTATCGGGGGGATCATCGGTACCGGCATTTTCGTCCTGACAGGCGTGGCCGCCGCGCAGTATGCCGGTCCGGCCCTCGTGCTTTCCTTCATCGTGGCGGGTATCGGCTGCGCGTTCGCCGGACTGTGCTACGCGGAATTCGCGGCGATGATTCCGGTGTCCGGCAGCGCGTACTCCTACACGTATGCCACGCTCGGCGAGGGACTCGCCTGGTTCATCGGCTGGAATCTGGTGCTCGAGTACCTGTTCGCCGTGGCAACGGTTTCGGTCGGATGGTCCGGTTATGTCATCCGGCTCCTCGCCGACCTCGGTGTGCACGTGCCCGGCGCTCTGTCGCACGCGCCGTTCATGCAGGCCGCGCCCGACAGCTTCTCGGTCGCTGCCTCCGGTGCCATCCTCAACGTGCCGGCGGTGCTGATCGTGCTCGCACTCGCCACGGTCTGTTATATCGGCATCAAGCAGTCGGCGGAATTCAACACCGTCATCGTGACCCTGAAAGTCGCCGTGGTGGTGCTGTTCATCGTGCTCGGTCTGGGCTTCATCCAGCATGCCAACTGGCATCCGTTTATCCCGCCGGCCACCGGGCTCCCCGGGCAGTACGGCTGGGGCGGGGTGTTTACCGCCTCAGGGGTGATCTTCTTCGCCTATATCGGCTTTGATGCGATCTCGACGACGGCCCAGGAGGCGAAGAATCCCCAGCGCGACATGCCCATCGGCATCCTCTCTAGTCTGGTGGTCTGCACCCTGCTGTATGTGGCGGTCTCGGCCGTACTCACCGGCATGGTGAGCTACACGAAGCTCGACGTCGCTGCGCCCCTCGCCCTGGCGCTGGATACGTACCCACAGCTGCGCTGGTTCCGGTACCCGGTCGACCTGGGCGCGATTCTCGGCATGACCTCGGTGATGCTGGTGATGACCATTGCCCAGGCGCGCATCTTCTATTCGATGGCCCAGGATGGACTGCTGCCCCCGGTGTTCGGACGGATCCATGCGAAGTTTCGAACGCCGTCGGTCGGCACGGTCGTCACGGGCATCGCCGCGGCGACGATCGGCGGGCTGTTTCCAGTGGATCTGCTCGGCGAGCTGGTCTCGATCGGCACCCTGATGGCGTTCGTCACGGTGTGCATCGGGGTGCTGGTGCTGCGCTACACGCGGCCGGATCTCGAGCGGCCCTTCAAGGTGCCGCTGCCCTGGGTGACCTGCACGCTCGGCGCCCTGGTCTGCGGCTTCATGATCTTCAAGCTGCCCGGGAGCACCTGGGTGCGGTTGGTCGTGTGGACCGCGATCGGGGTGATCGTGTATGCGTTCTACGGCTATCGGCACAGCAAGCTGCGCACGCAGGTCAGCCGGCCGGCGGCCTGAGCGCACGCGCATCCCGGTAGTGGGACGCGCCGGGCGCACCGTGCGCACAGGGGCAGGCTGAATTCATGGATCGATCCGCCATCCGCGTCGTGCTGGTCGAGCCCTCGCATCCCGGCAACATCGGGGCGGTGGCGCGGGCCATGAAGAACATGGGGCTCGAGCAGCTGGTGCTGGTCGGGCCGCGCCAGTTCCCGGACGCGGAAGCCACCGCCCGCGCCTCGGGGGCGGATGACGTGCTCGCGCGCGCGCAGGTGTTCGCGACGCTGCCGGAGGCGCTCGCGGATTGCGGGTTCGTCGCGGCCACCACCTCGCGCGAGCGCGATCAATATTTCCGGGTCGCCGACGTGCGCGAGGCGGCCGGGCGCCTGGTGAGCGAGGCCGCCCGCGGTCCGGTGGCGATGCTGTTCGGCTCCGAGCGGGCGGGCTTGACCAACGAGCAGCTCAAGGCCGCGCACCTGCTGGTGCGTATTCCGGCGAGCCCCGCCTATCCCTCGCTCAATTTGGCCATGGCCGTGCAGATCGTCGCCTATGAGCTGTTCCGGGCGGACGGTGTGGTCGTCGAGCCCGCTCCGGCGGCGGGTCCGCTCGCCGATCCAGCGGAGCTCGAGCGCCTGTACACGCATTTCGCGCAGGTGTTGGAGGAGGTCGACTTCCGCGACCGCACTCAGAGCGGCACGCACTTGATGGCACGCATCCGCCGCTTCCTGCAGCGCGCGGAGCTCGATCACAACGAGGTCAATATCCTGCGCGGCTTCCTTACCGCGGTGCAGCGGCGTCGGCGGCGTGCCGGGGAGTCCTGAGTCCCTGCGCTGCCGCTCAGGGTGCGAGAGTCAGCGCCAGCGTGAAGGCGTGCCCGTTGACCGTGTGCAGCACCAGAGTGTAGCGGCGGCCGGGCACGAGTTGCAGACTCGCCTGCGCCGGTGGCAGCGTGATGCGTGCACGGGCGCCCATCTTGGCGGCGATGCCGGCATATCCGGGGCCGAAGCGGTTGTAGGCATACACGTTGTCGAAGGCGCTCGCCGGCAGCGCCGCAAGTGCTGCGCCGTCCCAGTGTTCGATCGCAGCGCCCCCGGGACCTAGCAGGTCCGCGCGTACCACGTTTGCCGGGGCCGCAGGCGTGCCGGCGTCCAGGTAAGCCGTGAAGCGCACGCGGCCGTCCGGGCCGAGGCGGCCGGCGGAGAGACTGATGTGGTGCGTCGCGGGGCTCACCGGTCCGCCATGAAACGGTGTCAACACCGAGCCGCGGTAGTAGTTGTAGGTCAGTACCACAAACAGCACGGTCGCCGCGGCGCTCACCAGGCTCCAACGCCGCAGCCGTGCGGCGGGCCATGGGGCGCTGCCCAGCCACTGGAACCAGCCCGCCGTGGCGAGCTGCGGGCGTCGCTTCAGCAGCCAGGCGTCGATCGACACGGCCCCGGCGCCGGCCAGCCACAGCGCGACACCCATGCCGAAATTGGCCGAGGCCATCGTCCACTCGTCGATGCAGGTGGCGCCCTGCCACCCGAACAACAGCATCAGCACGACGCTCAGGCCAATCGAGACCAGGGCCGAGAGCCGGGTCATGAACCCGGCGAGCAGGAACAGGCCGAAGATCAGCTCCACGGCGCTGAACAGGATCACCCCGGCGTACAGCAGCGCAAAGTGGCGCAGCATGTAATCGACGACGTGGCTCATGCCGAGAATCGCCCCCGGCATGGCCGACTGGAACTTGTTGGCCATCCAGCTGTGCGCGTGGGGATCGAGCTTGGCGGGCGCGTAGATGAAGCGGCGGCTGCCGCCACCCCAGTAGATCCAGCCCTGCACGAAGCGCACCGCCAGCAGTGCGAACCCCAGCTGGCGCGCGCTGCGGGATGCCTCCACGCTCTGCGCACCGGCAGCCGCGGTCACGGGATACTCCCCCGCCGACGTCCGGACGGTGCTGCGGTGCTCTCGGGCACGGATTTGAAGCCGTACCGGGCGAAGATGCGTTGCGCCGCCGGGGAACGCAGGAACTTAATCCAGGCGCGGGCTGCCCGCGGGTGCGCCGCGCCGCGCACCATTGCAGCGCCGTAGATCGCCGTGACGTTTTCGGCGGCGGGAATGTCGATGTGTCCGAGCGGGTGGCCGATCTGCTCCTGGAAGATCGCCTCGGACTTCCAGGTCACCCCCGCGTCGGCCCGGCCCTGCATCAGCGCGAGCGGGGTTTGGCGGTGGTGGATATGCGTCAGCAGGGTCTGCCCGTTGGCGACCTTGTCGACGTAGACCGTGCGCGCCAGGGCAGGCCCGCCGGCCCGCCTGAGCGCCATCTTGATCTGGCGCGCGACGCCTTCCCATGCCGGGTTCGGCATCACCAGCCGCACGCCGGGCCGGCCGAGGTCGGCCAGTCCCCGGATGCGCGCCGGATTGCCGGCCGGCACCATGATGGTCAGGGTGTTGGTGGCGTAGGGTACGGCGGGCCCCTGCAGCCGTCCGGCGGCGATCTGGGCGCGTACCTTCTTCAGTCCCGCCGCGTACACGTCGGGCGCGACCGTGAACGTCAGGTTGCCCGAGGTGAAGGTGTTGCCGAGCGTCATGGCCCGGATCAGCAGGCCGGGTGGCAGCGTGACGTAGAAGATCCTGCCGCGCAGGCGCGGGTGGCCTGCCTCGAAGGCGTGCACCAGCGGTGCCATCGCAAAGTAATAGTTGCCGCCGACGAAGATGACCAGCCGCGGATGATCAAGACTGCCGTGGAAGTCCGCCATGTCGTCGACTTGCGGCACGGTGAACTGCAGTCCCTGATGCAGCGCCGGGTCATTGGCGCCGCGCGACCACGGGGGATACAGGTCGACAGGCCGCGCTGCGGCGGGCGCGGGCGGGTTGGCCGCATGTGCCGAGCACGCCAGAAGCGCCGTCAGCGCGATGCCGGTCAGACTTCTCATGCGCAGCGTGTGCATGGGGCAGGGCTCTCGGTGCGCAGGCGTTACATTCGGACCAGGGCGTAGCCACGGTTCTGGAACAGGATCACGGTCGACAGCGCCGACAAGGCGACATGGATGTCGGGGTTCACCTCGGCCGGGGTGAGTTGCATGTCGCCGAGCGCGTTGCCGCAGACCATCAGATCGACGCCGGCCTTGCGCAGCGCGGCAATCACTGCGAGGTTGGGGTTGGGATGGCCGAACTTGGCCTGGTAGGCTGCCGCGTCGAGCACGATCTGCGTCGCCGGTCCGTGAATGATCACCGCGAACTTCAGGTGCTTCAGCGGCACCCCGCCGGCGGCGAAGATGTTGATGGTGCGCGCGATGTGATCGAGGCCGGGATTGACCGTGGTGGAGGCGGCCTTGCCCTGGGTCAGATCGAACAGCGCCTTGTAGCTTGCGTGCGCACTCGGACGGGCTACGACGCCGGGCCAGACGTGTTCGGGACCGTAACCGGCGATGGCCGGGTAGTGCCAGAAGCCGGCCGGCTGAGCGGCCATGGCAGCCGTGGCGGTCAGGGTGCA
>JAJXWE010000045.1 GCA_021781775.1 Pseudomonadota bacterium
GTGCACCGAATCCAGAACAGCAACGCGGTGCGACTGGGCAGCAATGCTGCGCCGGTTCGCCAAAAAAAGGGGGAACCTTGCATGTCACATCAAAGCAAACTGTCACGCACCGTAGCGGCCATCCTGGCTGCTTCCGCCGCGCATGCGGTATTGGCCGCGGGCGCAACGCCGACGTCGGCGTCGAACACCGCGACAGATTCCTCGCAGCTGTCCGAGGTAATCGTCACTGCGACGCGCCGGGCGCGCAACGTGCAGAACGTGCCGTTTGCAATCCAGACTCTCACCGGAAAGACGCTGGAAAATCTGCACGTCCAGACGCTCTCGGACTACATCAAGTATGTCCCGAACGTGACCATCGGCGGGCTTGGGCCGGGCAACCAGAGTCTGTTCATGCGCGGCCTCAGTCTGGGCGCCGGAGGCTTCGCCAACACGGCCGGCGGCCAGTTCCCGAACGTCGCGTTGTACATCGACAACCAGTCCACCGCGATGCCCGACCGGCAGCTGGACGTCTACGCGGTCGACCTGCAGCGTATTGAGGTGCTGGAGGGGCCGCAGGGGACGCTGTTCGGCGCGGGCGCCCAGGCCGGCGTCATCCGCTACATCACTAACAAACCCCGGCTGAACACGTTTCAAGCAGTCGTCAATGCGGGTTATGGTGTGACGGCGCACGGCGATCCGAACAGTAACGCGAACGCAGTATTTAATCTGCCGCTGATTCCGGGCAAGCTGGCCGCGCGCTTCGTCGTGTTCACCGACGATCGCGGTGGCTACATCAATAATCTTCCGGCGACCTTCTCGCGCAGCGGCACGGACCTCGGACTCGCGCTGGAGAACGGCGGCGTCGTGCCGACGAACAGCGTTTCGATCAACAATTATCAGATCGCCGCGAATCACATCAACCCGGTGACCTACAAGGGCGGGCGGGCCTCGGTGCTCTGGAAGATCAACGACAACTGGAGTGCGCTGCTCGAACAGACCTATCAGACGATGGATGCACAGGGCGTTTTCTACCAGATGCCCTACGGCTCTGAGGGCACGGTGCTCAGTGCTTCGGGGCAGCCGAGCGGCGGGCAGCCGCTGCCGCCGCTGTCGGTCAATTTGTTCGAGCCGGCGTATGATCACGACCGGTTTGAGAATACGGCGCTGACCATCCACGGTGAGGTGGGTCCGCTCAGTCTCGTCTACGCCGGGTCGTATCTGTCGCGCGACGTGCAGTCCCAGGGCGACTACACGAACTATGCGCGCGGCCGGTATGGCTACTACTACCAGTGCACGGGCGTCACCTACTCCTCGCACGTTGGCAACCCGAACGCGACCTGCTATTCGCCGGCGCAGGTCTGGCAGGATTCTGTGCACAACGATCACCTCAGTCAGGAGCTGCGCCTGAGCACCCCGGACGACTGGCGGCTGCGCGGCCTGGTGGGCCTGTTCTACGAGGACGATCACGTCAACGATGTTTCGAATTGGCTGTATCGCAGCGTGCCGCAGTGCGCGCCGAGCGGCCCCACGTCCAACTGCTTCCTGCCGATCGGGCCGCCGCCGGGAGAATCGGCCAACAGTCCCGGGCTGCGCAATTCAATCACAGCCTTCACCGATGATGAGCAGCAGACCTTCACGCAGAAGGCGGCATTCGTGTCGGTCAGCTACGACATCGTGCCTAAAGTGCTGACAATCACCGGCGGGATCCGCTATTTCGACATGTACGAGCAGTTGCTCGGTGGAGACGTCGGCAGCTTCTACTGCAAGGCGTTTAGCCCGACGAGCTACTTCGGACGCTGCACGACCTCGAATGGGGTGAACCTCAATCTGCAAAACCCAAATAGTCAGGTCAACACCGGGCATCTCGGCCGCGCAAACCTCAGCTGGCACATCACGCCAAATCTGATGGTGTACTACACTTACTCTCAGGGCTATCGCCCGGGAACGTTCAACCGGGGCGCCAAGAAATTGCTGCCCGACGCCAACGGGGTGGCCCAGTACATCACGCCCAAGTACGATGGACCGGATCTGCTGACCAACAACGAGGTCGGGTGGAAGTCGGAGTGGTTCAATCACCACATGCTGTTCGACGGCGCCGTCTACCAGGAAAATTGGGACAACGTGCAGACGGCGCTGTTCTGCCCGTCGTGCGGATTCGGTAACGTGACGTTCCAGACCAACGGGCCGTTCTACCGGGTGCGCGGTGCGGAGATGCAGCTGGCCGCGCGACTGTTCACCGGACTGTCAGTGCAGGGATCGGCAGCCTGGAACAGCAGCAGCCTGGTCAATTCGCCGGCCCTGATCGACAATAATCCTGCCAACCCGAATTTCGGCAAGCCGATCACGACGCGCTACCAGCAGGGTGCGCCGGTCGCCGTTCCGAACGTTTACGGCCCTCAGGGCAGCTCGCTGGCGTACGCGCCACCGTTCGAGGCAAACCTGCGGGTGCGTTACGACTGGCTCGTGGGTTCCTACCTGCCGTTCGTGCAGGTCGGCTTCCAGCACCAGGCTCAGACGCACTCGGCCACAGGGTACCTGGCGATCTACCAGCAGCCGAGTTGGACCACCTATGACGCCTCGATCGGGGTTTCCAAGGGCGATTGGTCGGTCTCGTTGGATGGCACGAATCTCACCAATGTGAACAAGAGTCTGTCCTCGAGCGCGGGGCTGTTCATCCTGACGGAAACGCCGATGCGGCCGCGGGTCATCGAGCTGAACTTTCATTACAGCTTCCAGAAGCACGAGTAGGCGGGCGAATACCGGGGGCCTGCGCCCGCCGGCGTGCGGGCGCAGGCATCGGGCCGGGGGATGGGTGGGGGCCATTTTCGCTCGCGTTGGCGCGGTATGATGGCGTTTTCCCGCTGAGCTGCGCGCCGTGAATCCATCGTCAGCCACCCCTGCCGCCCTGTCGCACCTGACCGTGCTCGATCTGTCGCGGGTTCTCGCCGGACCTTGGGCGAGTCAGATCCTCGGCGACCTTGGCGCCACGGTGTACAAGATCGAGCGGCCGGGCAGCGGCGACGAGACGCGCTCGTGGGGTCCGCCGTTCGTGTCGGCGACCCCGTCCGGGCCGGGCGATGCGGCGTACTATCTGTGCGCGAACCGGAACAAGAGGTCGTTGACGGTCGATTTCACGACACCCGAAGGGCGTGAGATCGTGCAGGCGCTCGCGCTGCGCGCGGACGTGGTGATCGAGAACTTCAAAGTCGGCAGTCTGGCGGCCCACGGGCTCGACTACGCGAGCCTCCGGCGCATCAATCCCCGCCTCATCTATTGCTCGATCACCGGGTTCGGGCAGTCCGGGCCGTACGCCGCCCGGCCTGGCTATGACTTCATCATTCAGGCCATGAGCGGCCTGATGAGTCTCACCGGCGTGCCACAGGGACAACCGGGTGCCGGTCCCCTCAAGGCCGGCGTCGCCGTCACCGATCTTTTCTCGGGGCTGTACGCGGCGATCGGGGTTCTGGCAGCGCTAGCTCACCGTGAACGCACCGGCGAAGGGCAGCAGATCGACGTCGGGTTGTTCGACGTGCAAGTGGCCTGCCTGGCCAACCAGGCGATGAACTACCTCGTCGGCGGCCAGGTGCCGGGCCGCATGGGCAATGCGCACCCGAACATTGTGCCGTATCAGGACTTTCCGACGGCGGACGGTCGGATGATCATCGCGGTCGGAAACGACGGCCAGTTCGCGCGGCTGGCGGTGGAAGTCGGTCGTCCCGACTGGTCTACGGATGCGCGCTTTGCCTCGAACGCGGCGCGCATCGCGCACCGCGATGTCTTGATCGCCGAGATGTGCGCGGTGCTCACGACGCGAACGACAGTCCAGTGGATCGAGCGGCTGGAGCATGCGCAGGTTCCCTGCGGCCCAGTCAATGCGCTGGATGCGGTGTTCGCAGATCCTCAGGTCCGGGCACGCGCAATGCAGTTCGAGATGCGGCGGGCGGACGGGTGTGGAGTGCCGCAGGTCGCCAGTCCGCTGCATTTGTCCAGCACGCCGGTACAGTATCGGCATGCGCCCCCGGCCCTCGGGGCGGACACGCGCTCGGTGCTCAGCAACCTTCTCGGACTGAGCGTCGAGCGGCTCGATGCCCTCGCGGCCAAGCAGGTCATTTGAGCGACAGCGGCGCGCGCTGCGCCGAGCTCGACGATTGGCGCCGATGTGCAGGTCTATGGGCTCTCCGGGATCGAGCGCGGCTGCAGGCTGCGGTGCGTCCCTGCAGATGATGGGCGGCGCGCGTGCCTGGTCCCGCTCCCGGCACTGATTGGACAGCTCGATCTTCGACGTGACGTAGCGATCCATCCGCATGAACCGCAGGGTCATGCCGGCCTCGTGGCTGCTCCCCCCTTGAGCGGGTGCCGCGCGGACGCCCGCAGGCGGGAGCGCATGCCCGCGCCCGGCACTGATGAAACGTCCGTGATGCTCAGCGACGCGTTTGGCGTGTCACGAACGGAACGATCACTGCACCGCCCGATGCGCCCGCCTCTGCCCCGGGAGGCGGGACTTTGCGACGAGCGCGGGACGATGGGCGCGAGTTCGGTGCCGGTTGAGCGATGCCGCCCCGGCGCTTGATCTCCCCGCGGCGCTTACGCTCGTAGTTCTCCAGCTGTCGCCGCGCTGCGTTGAACGCGTCGCGCAGTGCGACGTAGGCGTTCTCGTGAGCGTGATCGTCGGCACGGCTGTGACGCACGACGATTTCATCGTCCGGTACGGCGATGTCGATGCGGATATCGTGCAACCCACCTTGCTGCTTGTGCTGCGCTGGGCGCTCGACCCGTACGCGACAGCGCAGGATGCTGGGACTGAAGCGTTCCAGCCGCGCCGCGAGCTCGCGGATCCGTTCGCGCAGCGCCGGCGAAGGCTCCATCTGTTGAAAGCTGACCTGGATCGGAAACGTCATCGATCGTCCCCCGAACGAGTGAACCTGATGCGGCGCATGCCGCTGGCCTTGCGCCGCCGGATCGGTCCCGGGACCGGTCAGGCGGCGAGCGCGTGGCGCGGCTGCATGCAGATCGCCGCCAGGGTTTTGCCAATATCGGTCTCGGTGACTTCCTTGCGCGGCTGGACGCGCTCGCGCTCTGCCTCGCGCGCAAGATCCGCAAGGGAAATCATGCCGATGAGGCGGCCGTCGTGATCGAGCACGGGCAGGCGGCGTACGTGTGCATCGCGCATCACGCGTTCGACCTGCGCCAGCGAATCGGATGGTCGCACGGCGGTCACCGACTTCGACATCGCCTCGTTCACGCGCAGATCGCTCAGCGGCCGGCCGCTGAACAGCGCGCTCATGCAGATGTCACGGTCGGTAATCACGCCGACGACTTGCGGCGCACCGTCGCCGGCGCAAACGGGTAGCGCGCCGCAGTCGTGCCGCCACATCAGCTCGGCCGCACGGGCGAGCGAATCGCCCACCCGGCAGGACTGGACCTGTCTGGTCATGAGATTCTCGACGAGCATGTGCGGGTCTCCTGTACGTTGCGCGCGTGGCGAGCGGCACCACGCGCGGTGGGCCGGTGAATCGCCTCAGCTCTTCTCGCCTTCGGCAGCATAGCGGCGAAGCAACACCGGCACACGGGTGTGACGGACGATGTACTCGGCGTCGCTGCCGAGCACCAGGCGTCGGACGCCCTGGCGGCCGTGTGTGCCGCAGACGATCAGATCGGCAGACCACTCCTCGGCGTGGCGCAGGACGGCGGCACCGACCGGCGAGCCCATCTGCTCGATCAGTGCCGAGGTCGCGGTGACGCCCGCGGCGCGGGCGCGCGCATCGGCCTCATTGAGCAGAGCGTCGCCGCCCTTGCGCAGCGCTTCCTGCATCTCGCCCGGATTGGCGCCCGTGCTGTCCGGGGAAACCATCAGCCACTCGTTCAGCACGTGCAGCAGGCGTAATGCCGCAGTCTGGTCCTTGGCGAGGTGGATGGCTTCCTCGAGCCCCAGATTGGAGGCGGGGCTGCCGTCGATCGGTACCAATATCCGCTTGTACATCTCGATGGTCTCTGGTGATCGTTGGGGCTCTAGCCGGATAGCAAGTCTGACGCCGTATCCTCAAGTGCAGAATGAGCGTCGGTGGTGCTGTCGCTCAATAAGTACTTGTCCGCCGGCGCATCGCTCAGCCGGTGACGGGGATTTACGTATTGCCGGCCGCGCCGGCCGTCGTAGAGTGACTTGTGTGGAAGGGACCGCCCGAACTGACCCGGAGCACAACTGTATGCGCATACGAATCGTGGTGGCTGATCAGGCCGAGGCGCGCTTTTACGACACCGAATCTGCCGATCCGCATCTGCGTGCCAGTGGCCATTTATCCGACCCAGAGGCCCGGCTGCACGAGCGTGATCTGGTGAGCGACCGGCCGGGTCGCGTATTCGACCATGCGGCCCCTCAGGGCGGGCGACGCGGGGCAGTGGCCCATCATGCCACCGGCGGGGAGCGTACGGCGCATCGGCGCACCGCCGAGTCCTTCGCGCGGCGCATCGCGCTGGAGCTGCAGAGCGCGCACCGCCAGGGGCAGTTCGACCGGGTGGTACTGATGGCCGATCCACGCTTTCTCGGGATGCTGCGCCAGGAATTGCCGGAGCAGCTCGAGCGCTGCGTGGTGGCGCAGGTGCCGAAGGACCTGGTGCATCAGGGCGAGGACGAGGTGAGGGCGCACCTGCCGGCGGAGGCGCTGCGCTGAACGATCATCGATCGGCCGGACGGACGCGAAGGGGCGCCGATGCTGGATGAGTTTCTGCGTCTGCCCTGCGTGGCGTATTTCTCCATGGAGATCGCGCTGCGCAACGAGATCCCGACATACGCTGGCGGGCTCGGGGTGCTCGCCGGCGACACGTTGCGTTCGGCCGCCGATCTGCGCCTGCCGCTGGTGGGGGTGACGCTGGTCAGCCGCGCCGGCTATTTCCGCCAGGAGATCGACGGTGCGGGTCAGCAGATCGAGCGGCCGGCCACCTGGGATCCGGCGCGCTGGGCGCTGCCGCTGGATGCGAAGATCGCGGTGCGCATCGAGGACCGGCCGGTCTGGGTGATGGCGTGGCTGTATGTCGTCGAGAGCCGCATGGGCGGGAGCATCCCGGTGCTGCTGCTCGACACGGACCTGGCCGAGAACCAGCCGGGCGACCGGCAGATCACGCGCGACCTGTATGGCGGTGACGATGCGTATCGGTTGATGCAGGAGATGGTCCTTGGCTTCGGCGGGGTGCGTATCCTGCGCGCGCTCGGGTTCGACATCAGCGCGTATCACATGAACGAAGGCCACTCGGCGCTGCTCGGCGTCGAGCTGATGCGCCGCTTTGCGTACCCGGCCGACGACCTGCGACCGGGGGAGTCGCTGTACGATCTGCCGCGCGTGCGTGACCTGTGCCGCTTCACCACGCACACGCCGGTCGAAGCGGGCCACGACCGCTTCCCCTACGACTTGGTCAAGCGCCTGTTCGCAAGCAGTGTCTACGGCTACGACAACCACCATACGCCCCAGCCCGGCGCGCCGGGCGCCGAGCACGGTCCGATCGAGTTTGGAACCCTCACCGCACTAGCCGGCGAGGACTCACTCAACATGACGCGCCTGGCGCTCAGCGTCAGCGACTTCGTCAACGGCGTTGCCAAGCGTCACGCGGAGGTCTCCGCCAAGATGTACCCCGGCTATCAGGTCCGGGCGATCACCAACGGCGTGCACCCCTATACGTGGAGCGCACCGAGCTTCCGCGAGCTCTACGACCGGTACGTCCCAGGTTGGTGTCACGAGCCGGAGATGCTGCTGCGTGTGCACGGTATTCCCGATGCGGATCTGCTCGCCGCGCACGATAAGGCCAAGCAGGCGCTGATCGCGCGGGTGAACAGCCTCACGGGGGTGGAGCTGGCGGCGCAGGTCGCGACGCTGGGGTTTGCGCGGCGGATGACCGCGTACAAGCGGCCGGAGATGCTTTTTACCGACTTAGAGCGGCTCAAGGCAATCGCTCGCGGGCAGCCGCTGCAGATCGTGCTCGCCGGCAAGGCGCATCCGCACGACGAGGAGGGCAAGCGCCTGATCGGGCTGCTGCACGCGCGTGCCCGGGAGCTCGCCGGCGCGGTCACCGTGGTCTATCTGCCGGACTACGATCTGGAGCTCGCGATGCTGCTGGTGTCCGGCTCGGACGTGTGGCTCAACACGCCCCTGCCGCCGCTCGAGGCCTCGGGCACCAGCGGGATGAAGGCGGCGTTCAACGGGGTACCGAGTCTTTCGGTGCTCGACGGCTGGTGGATCGAGGGCTGTATCGAAGGGGTGACCGGCTGGAGCGTGGACGACGCCGCATCTCTCTATCAGGAGCTGGAGCGGACTGTGCTGCCG